>CAYIFL010000065.1:0-1776 GCA_964362685.1 uncultured Candidatus Saccharibacteria bacterium | reverse complement strand
AGGTATCATAAGTGCAAATTTCAAAAAAGCAATAACGTCTTTTACAAGAAACTTACAAGCCAAAAATGCTTTCGCCTTTTTAAGGAGAAGCGCCTGCGTTAGCGAACTAAATCTGCCTCGGGCTTTTCGAACCCGCCAAAATTCTTTGAAGTTGTCCGGCGCTTTATGCAGCACAACGATAGAATAATCAGTGACTTTTTTATAGCCCGCCTCTCCTAAGCTCTTGCCTAAAAACCAATCCCGGCAAAATCTTTGCTTAAAATCTCCCGGAATTAAACCAACCGCAAGCGCTGCTTCTCTGCGACAGGAAAATCCTTCAGTCCATTCCGCCGCGCCGCCGATTTTTTCTGACTCATATCGGTGTTGCATTTCAATGAAGCGCGCCCAGACATTTTCTGTGTTAAAAACCTTTGATTCCACTAAAACATAATCTGCGCCTGCATCGTAGTGTAACGCTATGCGGCTCAAAAAATCTTTGGGCAGACGCACATCGCCATTCAGTAATACCACCACATCCCCTGACGCTTTTGTAATCCCCAGATTCCGCGCACCGCAACAACCCCTTCGTTCTCCATTAATAAGCGTAACGCCTTGCCCCGCATATTCTCTGATAATGCTGGGGGTTGTGTCGTTCGAATCATCAACTACCAAAATTTCTTTATTTGGGTAATCCTGCTTTATCGCTGATTCAATCGAAAGCCGGATATCATCCTCCTCATTATACGAAGGAATAATAATAGAAAATTTCTGCTGCCTCATAGATGCCTAAAGTAATCTACTGTTTTTCTGATACCAACCCGTATGCTCGTCTGCGGCTTCCAACCAATCTCCTTTCTGATTTTCGAAATTTCTCCAATAAGCCCGGGCACGTGACTCTGGCCATGACTTACTAAATCCTTATCCATTTTTCTACGGAATACTTTGTGCAACTCACCCACTATTTCACGAACGCTGGTTAATCTGCCGGATGCGACATTATATATCCCTATCTGCGGCTTTTGCTTTCTTAAGACCAGAGCTATGGCGCGTGCTACGTCTTCAACGTAGATAAAATCATTTTTTGTATCAAGAGATTTAATCTGCGGCGTGGCGCCCAGAGCAAGGGATCGGACTGCGGATGGAATCAATGCCCCGCTTCTTTGCCCCGGGCCATATACGGAAAATAACCGAAGCCACGAAAATTTTATATTTTTTTCTTTAGCTAGTTCTTGCCCTAAAAATTGGAGTGAAATTTTTGCCGCGGCAAGCGGATTAAAAGGTTCGAGCGGATCGCCTTCTCTCGCTATTCCTTTTCTCGCTCCGTATTCCCACTGTGTGCCAACCGCAACAATGTGTTTAATACCGATGTGCGGAGTAAGGCGAAACAGATTCAGGCTTAATTCTAAATTTTTAACACTTACTTCAAAATTCGTAGCTGGTAATCCTTCCCACGCAAGATGAATCAATGCGTCTGGCTTAATTTTTTTTACCCTGCCGCTCCACGTTTCGATATTCTGGAGATCGCCCCTCTGCACCAGCACTCTATGAGAAAATGACTTGAATCCAAAGGTACCGGGCTTCGCGTCTTTCGATAATAAAAGAATCGCATGCCCTTCGGCGTAAATCTTTTCAAAAACATGTTTGCCTATAAAACCGGTTGCGCCAGTTAAAAAAATCTTCATATATATTCCAGTATGCGTTCTGCGCGATTTTCGAAAAGGTGATTTTTTTTCGTTATATCATATAACGCCTCAGTCAACCCTGCTCTTTCTTTATTGTGTGTAAGATAGTAATCAA
>CAYIFL010000064.1:0-1910 GCA_964362685.1 uncultured Candidatus Saccharibacteria bacterium | reverse complement strand
CTGAAAAAAGCAGATCCGCTGGAACGTGAAAAACTTATCGGGCAGTTCAGAAAAGAAGAAAGAGGATTTTTAAATGTGCCGGCAGTTTTTGAATGATATAACACAAATACGTTTCCGTACACGAATACCACAAATACCATTACATTCGTGGTATTCGTGTGTGTCTATAGATTCGTGTTAGCACTATGGATATTCGCGACCTAACAATTGAAACGTTTCACAAAGGGCTTTTAGCAAAAGAATTTTCCGCGCTTGAAATCACGCAGGAGTTTTTTGACTATATTGCAGATACCGATCCGGATATCGACGCATATCTGCGCTTGACCAAAGACCTCGCTTTTTCGACTGCAAGCGAAGTTGATGCTGAAGTTAAAGAGGAAAGTATCTCAAGCATACTGGCCGGAGTTCCACTCGCAGTCAAAGACAATATTTTGATTGAAGGAGAGCCCGCAACCGCAGCTTCTAAAATACTCGAAAAGTACCGCGCGGCATATGATGCAACGGTTATACAAAAACTAAAAGCAAAGCACGCAATATTTCTCGGTAAAACCAACCTTGATGAATTTGCAATGGGCTCCTCAACGGAAAACTCCGGATTCAAGGTTACTAAAAATCCATCGGACCTATCGCGCGTGCCTGGCGGCTCATCCGGCGGATCAGCTGCGGCAGTTGCGTCCGGCATGGCTCTTGCGGCACTTGGGTCAGATACCGGAGGTTCAATCCGCCAGCCCGCTGGTTTTTGCGGAGTAGTGGGCCTGAAGCCTACCTACGGCGCGGTTTCCCGGTATGGATTAATTGCTATGGCATCGAGCTTGGATCAGATCGGGCCCATCACGAAAACCGTTAAAGACGCGTCAACGCTATTCAATGCCATCCAAGGCAAGGACGATTATGATGCGACAAGCGTTGATGCTTCGTATGGGGATGATCTCATTCATCCGGATTGGAACCGGGTCAAAAAGCTAAAAATCGGCCTGCCAAAAGAATATTTCGAGGGCGGCTTGGAGAAGGAGGTAGAAAAAGCGCTTGATGCGGTTATCGCATTCTATAAAACCAACAAATTTGATATCAAAGAAATCAGTTTGCCGCACACAAAACATTCTCTTTCTGTTTACTATATTATTATGCCTGCTGAAGTAAGCGCTAATCTTGCGCGCTATGACAATCTGCGTTTTGGGGCATCCCTGAACGAAGAGAAGGGAGAATCATTATGGGAGGTGTATAGGGAAGCGCGCTCCGCAGGATTCGGCGTAGAGACCAAGCGGCGCGTGCTCTTGGGCACTTTTGTTCTCTCGTCCGGCTATTATGATGCCTATTATGCGCAAGCGCAGAAAGTGCGCCGTTTGATCAAAGAGGATTTCGAGAAAGTATTTGATTCAGGGGTTGATGTAATTTTGACACCGGTGTCGCCAACCACTGCTTTTAAGATCGGAGAGAAGGCGCAAGACCCACTTTCAATGTATCTCTCGGACATCTTCACGATTCCCGTGAATTTGGCCGGCCTGCCTGCGGTATCCATTCCAGCGCAGAACTACGCAGACTTCACGCGGACTCACGCAGACCTTCAGCGTAAGTCAGCGTTTAGTCCGCGTCAGTCAGCGGCTTTGCCCGTAGGATTTCAGTTAATCGGCAAGCCCTTTCGCGAAACTGATATTTTGGGGTTAGGCCGCTACTACGAAGAGAATCGAAACTAGATAGAGAGCTATGTCATTAAACACCGCAGCACTTTTAGATACGTTCCAAAATTTCTCCTATTCCGTGTATGGGTTTTTCGACGCGAACGTATTTGTTATAAAAGCGATTTTTATTTTAATCTCGCTTGTTTTTTTGGTACTGATTGTGTATATCAACATACGTTTGAATGTTACCGGTGAAAAAATGGAGCACTGGATGGATGTCATAGAATCCGA
>CAYIFL010000063.1:0-2289 GCA_964362685.1 uncultured Candidatus Saccharibacteria bacterium | reverse complement strand
GAAGATAGCTTCCTTCGTCATCACCATTAAATGATTCGCTCTCGAACCCTCCCAAATCTTTATTATTATCGCGAATAAACGACGCAACTTTGCTTACTTCTTCCTCAGAAATGTACGCTCCCTGGATTCTTTTTGGTTTTGAAATTTCGGATGAGATAAAAAGCATATCGCCGCCGCCTAAAAGTTTTTCCGCGCCGGATGAATCAAGAATAGTGCGCGAATCAGTCTGGCTCGGAAGCTGTAAGGCAATGCGCGAGGTGATGTTCGCTTTAATGAGGCCGGTTACCACTTCAACCGAGGGCCGCTGCGTGGAAAGCACCAAATGCAAACCAGTTGCGCGAGCCATCTGCGCCAAGCGCACAACCGAACCCTCGACTTCCCGGCCATACGTTGCCATCAGATCCGCAAGTTCGTCAACGACGATTAGAATATACGGCAGAATGTCGTCCGGTTTCTTTTTGTTGTAACTTTGAATATCGCGGGACGCCACGCGCATCAAGAGCTCGTATCGGCGATCCATCTCGTTGATAAGCCATTTCATAACCGCAAGGGACTTTTTGGGATTGGTGATAACCGGTGAAATCAAATGCGGAATGCCTTCGTAGGTGGTAAGCTCAACGCGTTTGGGGTCAATCAAGATCATCCGCAGGGTCTCCGGAGAATTTTTAAAGAGAAGCGAGGTGACTAAAGAATGGATCGCGATTGATTTGCCGGAGCCAGAAGAGCCCGCGATTAAAAGATGCGGCATCTTTTCGATATCAGCCATAATCGGGTCTCCGCTTACATCCCGGCCAAGCACAAATCCCAAATTTCCCGCTGCGCTAAATTCCGGATACGCAATCAAACTCCCCAAGCGCACAATCGCAGCTGATTTATTAGGCACCTCAACGCCAACGAGTGACTTGCCCGGAATCGGGGCTTCAATCCTGATAGGATGCGATGCTAAAGCCAATGCCAAATCTTGATTCAAGGCAGTAATGCGCGAGAGTTTTATTCCTTCAGCGGGCTTTAAGGTATACCGCGTGAACTTCGGGCCGATATTTATTTCGCCCATTTCAACCGGAATACCAAAAGAGTCAAAGGTGCGCTTTATAATATTCGCGTTGGCGCGCAAATCCCCGGATGTTGGTTTTTCAACGGATGATTTGAGCAGGCCCAATGGCGGCGCCACATAATTTTTGAAATTTACTTTGGGGCGCGGGCTGGCGTTCGCCTTTCTGGCCGGTTCTGCGATTTCTACTTCTTCCTCTTCCGGCCATTCCTCTTCTTCTGCTTCAGCTTCATGCGCTTCGATTGATTCTTCGGTTTCTTCCTCGAGCTCTATCTCATCTGCTTCTGACTCGGATTTCTTTCTAAGAAACGTTAAGCGAATCGGCAGATTAAACACAATAAGTAGTGAAATGATATCAACAATCGCAAGGATAATAATAGCCGCGGTATAGCCAAAGGGAATTTGGAGATAGTTAATGCCCTTGCCGATTAAACCACCTTCGCTTGGATACACTAATTCGATAAGGCCAAGGGTTGCCAAAACAAACGTTAAAGCGCCAATAAAGGTAATGTTATACATTTTCTTTCGCTCTGCTGCGAGAAGAAGTCCGGAGAGTATAAAAAACACAACCGGCAAAAGATAATACCCGATGCCAAATAAATAATGGAGGGTTTTATAAAACGTGTCGCCAACCGGCCCGGCATAACTGAACCGGCTCAAAATCAAAATCACGGCAACGCCAAAAAACACAATCGCCCAAATGCTTTTTTTGGTATCAGGATGCAGGCTAAAACCTTCGTCGTCGTCCTCATCCTCTTCGTCCCGCCGCTTTTTAGAACTCTTTTTCCGCGCCATACGTAAACTCTCTCTTTAATTAAATAGGAAAATCAATTAGAATTCAATTAACTTCAATCAACCTTAAGTATACTCTATGCAATCAAAAACAGGAAAAGAGTTCCGCAATAAAAAACTGATTATTTTTGATCTGGACGGGACCCTTACAAAAAGCAAGGCGCCGATGGACGCAAAGATGGCAGGGCTCTTGAATACATTGCTGCAGAAAAAAATGGTGGCTGTAATCGGCGGCGGACGATATAAGCAATTTCAAGATCAGTTTATTAAAAAGCTCAAAACGCCAAAATCCCTTCTTAAACACTTATTTCTTTTTCCTACTACTTCAATGGCATTTTATCGATTTACCAATAGCAAATGGCATCTTGTATATGCGCATTATCTTACTATGGCTCAAAAAAAGAAGATTATGAAAGCATTTCACATTACATTCAAAAAGCACGGGT
>CAYIFL010000062.1:0-2445 GCA_964362685.1 uncultured Candidatus Saccharibacteria bacterium | reverse complement strand
GAACTCGCGCACCCCGGATGCAAACCGGGTACACTGCCACTATGCTAACGGCCCATTGATTTTAGTGCGGGGTTGCACGCCTGAGGCGTTCTACCACTGAACTACGGGCCCACCAAAATCAACTGAATTCCGCAGTAAAATTTTGCGAAAAATTTTAGCGGAATTCGTGTGGACCTACGGGGAATCGAACCCCGACCCTCTCCATGCCATGGAGACGTAATGCCATTTTACTATAGGCCCCGGAGTTTCAGGATTGCGGTGTTTCTGCTTTTTTGCTGAAAACGTAAATGTAGAGAATCTCCAAAATCCCAACGGTATTTACAATCATCATCACAATAAACCAAACGTTATCGCTCTTGCGGGCTGATTTCCAGAGCGCCATTCCCTTCCAGTAAATTGACCAGATAAGAAGCAGACCAAATATGCCCCACGCAAGCACAGGCGGAAAAGATCCGAGTCCCAGAAGATTCATAAAATCAATGGAATTAGTCATACTGAAATCAAAATACTATTTGGCGCGCACGACCTTGATAGCGTTTACACGCGCCGTATTCTAGATTATAGTGTATCCAAATTAGCTTGATTTATCAACTTTTTAACAGAGCCCCCTCGTAGTTCAATGGACAGAACGGCCCTCTCCTAAGGGGCAAATGCAGGTTCGATTCCTGCTGGGGGGACATAAAGGTGGGTTCGCCTAATGGTATGGCACCGCTCTCGAAAAGCGGAGCCCCGCAAGGGGCTTAGAGGTTCGACTCCTCTACCCACCGCCAGTTGGGGAAATATGTTTTATTTTGTGTTATGATTCAATAATGAAAGATATAAATAAAATTCAATTGCCTATTGGGGAACTTAAACATTTAAAAGTGGGGTTGGTTTATCTTTTCGGCTCTCACGCCGAAGGCGTAGCTGGAAAACTAAGCGACGTTGATATTGGAGTGGTGTTTAGCGATCCAAGGGTATCAAGCCGCGACACACTCGAAGTATATAATATTCTCTTTGATATTTTCTCTTTGGCGTTGGATACCGAAAATGTAGATATAGTTTTTCTAGAGCGCGCTTTCTTGGAATTGCGTTTTGATGTGATTTCGCATGGGAAAATTCTGTTCATGGAATCAGATGATTTCCGTTACGACTTTGAACATCGGACAACTATGCTTTACGCTGATTTCAAACCGGTATTAAATAATTTTGACAACGCCGTGCTTTCGCGTTTATAAAATATGGTAGTGAGCAAACTAAAGAAAGAATCTATTATTCCTCGAATAGACGGCATAGCCAAAGACATTGAGAAGCTGAAACGAATTGCTGCCATGGGAGTGGATGAACTCAAGAAAGACGAAGACCTCTTTGCTCTTAGTCAATTTTACCTCCGTCAAGCGCTGGAAGGAGTGTTTCATATCGGAGAGCATATTCTTTCGAGAATGAACGGCGGTCGGGCAACGGAATATAAAGAAATCGCAAAGCTTCTTGGCGAAAGAGGTATCGTGGAAAGAAAATTCGCTGATACGAGACTAAAAGCAATGGCCGGATACCGCAACCGTTTGACGCACTTCTATGCCGATATAAAACCTGAAGAGATATACGCCATTTTAAATAATAATTTAGGTGATTTCGGAACTTTTTTAACAGCAGTGAAGGATGTGCTTGAACATCCTGAGAAATTTGGCTTAGAACTCTAATAATCAACGGCTTTATACAAACCATAGAAAAAGCAGAAAATTTGCAAGAGACGCTTATCCTAGAATGATTTTCCGAAAAACTTAGATTAAGAAATTAGAATCTTACCTCCTCCGCACCAAATTTTTACGCCCTCGCCGCAACAAGCGCAATAATATCTTTTGCGCCTGCGTGCTTTAAAACGAGCGCGGCTTCATGCATAGTTGCGCCGGAGGTAAAGACATCATCAATAAGCAGAATATTTTTGCCTTTCACATCCGCGTCGCTTCGCAGAGCAAAGCTTCCTGACATATTTTCTCTCCGCTTATCAATGTCTTTTATCTGCGCCTGCGGCTTATTATTTTTTGTCCGAATCAGTGCGTTGTCAAGCTCTAGCCCAAATTCATCCGCGACTATCAAACCAAGCAGTTTTGCCTGATTAAATCCGCGCTCACGCTCGCGCCTTGCATGGAGCGGGATCGGCACCGCGACAAAGGCTGCAAGCTCTACGTTTATACGTTTTACGTAGTCAACCATTACTTTTCCTAAAATCGGAGCAACGGTTTGATACCCCTTGTATTTGAATACGTGAATCAGATTTTGCAGTACAAGATCGCTATAATTTCCCATAGCAGCAAGGATAAAAGGGGAGTCAAAATGGCAGATTCTTTGGTTATCCGGAAGCCGCGCGCGACAAACCCCGCAAAAGGATGCGGTATGCAAGGCAATTTTGCCCAAGCACGAAGCGCAGATTATTTTCTGTTCTTTTGTATCAAGATGCGCGTTGCA
>CAYIFL010000061.1:0-2485 GCA_964362685.1 uncultured Candidatus Saccharibacteria bacterium | reverse complement strand
ACTTACATATTGGAGACACAGCATCGAGCGTTGGCGTTGCAACCCTTTGGACCAGACGCGAGCTTATTGCCGACCATATTGATAAATCAAAATATAATGTGGTTGGCCAGCTCTACTCCAAAAAAGGCATCAATTATTTGCTGCGCAATATTTTGGCAAAGCCGCATATTCGGCATATTGTGGTTTGCGGCTCTGATTTATCCGGTAGTGGCCAGGCACTCATAAACCTCGTCGAAAAAGGCCTTGATGAGGAAAATAAAATTATTGGCGTGAATGATGCGTATATCGAGAAAGAAATTGACCGCGAATATATTGAGATTTTCAGGAAAAATGTGAAGGTAATTGATATGCGCGAGGAACAAGACCCCAAAAAAGTAGAAACCGCGATTCAGGAATTCAAATCCGAAGGCGCTTTTGCCGAGCCAAAAACATTTCCCGATCCCCCGCCTCCTTCAACTGACCGCTATCCCACTGATCCTGCGATTTTCAAATTGCGCGGAGATAAAGTAGCTGATGTATGGGTTGAGGTTTTGAAAAACATAATGCGCTTTGGTGCGATCAAAACCTCTCATTATGATGATGATATCCGCGAGCTTGTTGGTGTTTCAACCGTTATTGAAAACGAGGACCCAGATGATCCGTATTTGCCAAGCTGGATGCTTGGCTTAACCAAGGAGGAGCTTTTCACCTATTACGAACAATATATGACGGATAAAGTGCATGAAGGCGCGCATTACGGCTATGGCAATCGGATGCGGAATATGCGCGGCAAAAACCAAATTGAATTTATTATCGAGCGCTTAAAGCAAGAAATGGATGATCGTGGGGCATGTGCCGTAACTTGGAATGTCGATACTGATTTAGGAGAAAAACGCCGGCCCTGTATTTTATTGATTCAGGCCCTGGTGCAAGATGGCGCACTGCATCTTTTGAGCTACATCCGCTCGAATGATATGTTTCAGGCATGGCCGCGGAATTGCTTTGGACTTTTAAAGATTCAAAAAGAAATCGCCGGAGCGCTTGGGTTAAAAATGGGGCCCTTGTCTGTTATTTCCGCAAGCGCGCATATTTATAAAAAGGAATGGGAGGAAGCAAATAAAATCGTAAAACAAGAAATGAAGCTCCGATGCATTCCGGATCCGAGAGGCAACCTGGTTTTAGCGACGAATCAGGAAAAAGGTGTGTTTGAATTATCGCTTCTTTCTCCGCGTGGCGAACTTGTGGCTCAAATGGAAGCACGCGATTCAGTTGAAGCAGCAGAGAAAATTGTGATGTATGAATGGGTCTCGGCTGTTGGCCATGCCTTGGATGTCGGCAAACAACTGGGCTGGATGGATTTGGCCTTGAAGTACGGCTTTGATTTCAGGCAGGATAATATGCCGAAATTAGAAGAAATTTGCGCGGGCGGGCTCGGAGTCAAGCGAACCGAGGTGCGTTCCGGAAGTGGGGCAAAAATGGGAGATGTACGGAGGCTGGAGGACACGATGACTATGACGAATGACAATAAAGACGAAGCCTGCGGACCGGACGGAGTATGTGAGCCAACGTCTACTATCGCGCAGGGTAGCACCCAGAGTGGCGTCTGCGATCCGGTTACCGGAGAAGTTTGCGCATAAAAAGTATGATTTTAGGAATATCTGAACTACATAAACTCGTCAAAGAAAAAAACCTTGTTGAAGGTTTATCTGAACGTGAGCTCACAAACCCCGAAGGCGCGGGTTTTGATTTGCGAATTGGCGAACTCTACGAACTCGAAGGAAGCGGTTTTTTGGGCGTTACCGAACGCGAAACACCGAAGATAAATCTCATTGCTTCGTATGCCAAAGATGGCGAGAAAAAAGTGGAACTCAAACCCAATACCTACTATATGATGGGTACGATTGAGAAGGTAAATTTGCCGGATAATCTCGTTGCCTTGATGCGTCCGCGAACTACCCTTTTCCGATCTGGGGTGCATTTGCTTTTAGGCCAAGTAGCGCCGGGATATAAGGGTTCGCTTAATTTCGGTATGGTAAACCTGCGCCCAGTACCCTTTTATTTAGAGATGGGCGCACGCGTTGTGCATATCCAATTTTTCGAAGTCAAGGGAGAAAATAATTTGTACCGTGGCCAATGGCAAGACGGGAGAGTTTCAACAAAACAATCCACAGATCAAAAAGAAACGCAGGTCTAATAGACTTTATTTTTCAACCTCAATTCCCATTGAGCGCGCCGTCCCTTCGATTACTTTCATTGCGGCATCGATATCTTTTGCGTTTAAATCAACCATTTTCTTTTCGGCGATTTCGCGGACTTGTTCGCGCGTTACCTTGCCCACTTTCTTTTTTAAGGGATCGCCGGACCCCTTCTCTAAACCAGCTGCTTTTTTGAGTAAACTCGATGCAGGCGAGGTTTTTAATTTAAAATCAAATGTCCTATCTTCATAGATAGTTATCTCTGCCGGCACCACATCCCCTATCATCGCCTTCGTTGCCTCGTTAAACTG
>CAYIFL010000060.1:0-2496 GCA_964362685.1 uncultured Candidatus Saccharibacteria bacterium | reverse complement strand
CGCAAATTCCCCGCTGGGGAATTTGATAGCGTGTTTTCGTGGAAAATCAGGATTGCGCCAAAAAATTGACAAAAAATTATAAACAGGGTAGGATTGGAATTATTAGTAAATAATGTAATCCCTCGCTTCGCTCGGGACGCTGAATTTTTCAGCTGAAGGTAATCCTTCGCTACGCTCAGGACGCTGAGTTTTATAGCTAAATTTAGTGGAAAGTAAAAATATAGAAATTTAGATAAAAATCGCGCATGCTTACCACCAGAAAAAAACAAAATATCGTAAAAGAGATGCAGGCGCATGAGACGGATACCGGCTCTGCGCAGGTGCAGGTTGGGTTGCTTTCACGGCGCATTGATGAGCTCGCAAGCCATCTGAAGACCCATAATAAAGATAACCACTCGCGCCGTGGGCTTTTAATGATGGTCGGAAAAAGAAAGCGATTGCTCGACTACTTGGCAAAAACCAATATGCGGAGCTATGCGAGCGTGATTAAGAAGTTGGGGCTCAAAAAGTAATAACACGAATACGGATCCCACACGAATACCACCAATACGACCGAATAGATTCGTGGCATTAGTGTGCGATTCGTAGATTCGTGTTTTGTATGATTAGCAGAAACAAAAATCAGCGCATCGGAATTTTTATAGACATCCAAAATCTATATCATTCGGCAAAAAACCTCTATCGCGCCCGAATCAATTATAGGGAACTTTTAAAAGAACTGACTGCGGGCAGGCAGCTTATCCGCACGATCGGCTATGTGGTCAAAACCGATGCGATTTTAGGTGACGGTGCCCGCGCCGAAGGCATGCGCAGTGGAACGCAAATGTCCGGCGAGCGCCCTGTGTCCCCTGAGGCATCCTTTTTTGACGCCTTAACCAAAAGCGGGGTTGAGCTTCGCATGAAGGACATCCAGGTTTTTCCGGACGGCACAAAAAAAGCTGACTGGGATATCGGCATGGCAGTTGACGCAATCCGGATGGCTGATTTTTTGGATATTATCATTTTAGTAACAGGGGACGGCGACTATATCCCGCTTGTGGATTATTTAAAGTGGGGATTGGGCAGAGGAGTTGAAGTTGCCGCGTTCGGCAGGAACACGTCGGCGAAACTCAAAGAAGCAGCTGATCTCTTTATAGATTTAGAGAATGTGCCAAGGGTGATACTTAAAAAGTAATAACACGAATACGATACCACGCGAATACCACGAATAGGGCTAACGAATACATTTGTGGCATTAGTGTGAAATTCGTAGATTCGTGTTGCATTTATGTTAAACAAGCAAGAATTTAAAACTGAATTCGCCGGGCAGGAAGTGTCTATTAGCGTTTCAAAAATTGCCGAGCAGGCAACCTCTGCGGCAATAGGCAAACACGGAGACACAACTGTGCTCGTTGCAATTACGCTGGGCGGGCAGGAACGCGATATTGATTATTTTCCGCTCACGATTGATTACGAAGAAAAATTTTATGCTGCAGGCAAAATTATCGGCAGCCGTTTTATCCGGCGCGAAGGCAGGCCGTCCGAAGAAGCGGTTCTCTCCGGCAGGTTGATTGACCGGAGCTTACGCCCGCTTTTTGATGAGCGCCTGCGGCGCGATGTGCAGATCGTGATTACGGTACTCTCCTACGACGAAGAGAATGATCCGGAGTTTATCGCGCTCTTAACTGCCTCGACAATGCTTGCCGCGTCAGAAATCCCGTGGGGCGGGCCGGTGGCAGGAATTCGCTTTGCCCAGACAAAAGACGGAAAATTTATTTTGAATCCGCAAAATACCGAGCTTAAAGACCGGGAGGCAGTACAGTTCGAGGGATTTGCCGCGGGCATTCAGGATAAAATCAATATGATTGAACTCGAGGGTAATGAGGCCGGAGAAAATGAAGTTGCCGAAGGATTACGCAAGGCGCAAGCCGCGATTAACGAATTGATTACGTTTGAAAAAAGCATTGTGAAGCAAATCGGCAAAGAGAAATTAGAGCTGCGGCTTGCCGGAGAAGATCCGCTCAAAGAAAAAGTTCAGGCGTTTTTGAAAGGGAAACTGGAGGATGTGGTGTATGCCGGAGACAAAATCGCGCGCCATCATAAAAAGGCGGAGCTTAAAGAAAAACTTTTAGCGTATCTTGAAGCTGAGGGATCCGGTGAAGAGAGGCACCGCGTGACGGATTTGATTGACAAAGAAGAGGGCGTGATGGTGAGAAAAAATATTCTAGAAAATGATAAACGGCCGGATAAGAGAAAAATGGATGAAGTGCGCGAACTCTATGCGGAAATCGGCTTATTTAAACGTTTGCATGGGTCAGCGCTCTTTATGCGCGGCAATACGCAGGCCTTGGCTGCGGTTACTCTGGCTGCACCAGGAGCAGAACAACTTATTGAGACCATGGAGATTACTACAAAGCGCAGATTTATGCTCCACTATAATTTTCCGCCGTATTCAGTTGGTGAAACTGGCAGGCTCGGCGGCCCGGGAAGGCGTGAAATCGGCCATGGCGCCTTAGC
>CAYIFL010000059.1:0-2590 GCA_964362685.1 uncultured Candidatus Saccharibacteria bacterium | reverse complement strand
AATCTCGAACTTACTCCTTCCATCAGAACTTTTATCGAAGATAAAATAGGGTCCCTTGATAAATTTATTAAAAAATATGAAGCGTTGGGCGAGGTCAAAGCCGAGGTTGAAATCGCACGCACTACCAAGCATCATCGCAAGGGCAATATATTTTACGCTGAAGTAAATCTGCACTTGCCGAAAAAAACCCTGCGCGCGGAATTTGAAGGAACAGATGTCCGCAGCACAATAGATAAAGTCAAAGATAAACTCAAAAGCGAAATTGGCAAATATAAGGAAACGGTAGTATAATGCGAATCTGCGAATAAATGCGAATACCGCGAATGGTTATTCGTGGCATTCGCCCGCCTGCCAAGGCCTCGAGCCTAAGCGAGTGGCGGGCAGGTGTTTATTCACTTAACAGATTCGTGTTTTTATTTTATGCTGAATTTCCTCAAAAACGTCTTTGGTAAGTATGATTTTGCGCCTCTTGTGAAGCAAATCAATGCCTTAGAACCGGAAATCGAAAAACTCACTGACGCAGATCTAAAAGCTAGAAGTATAGATTTGAAGAATCGTGTTGAAAAAGGGGAGTCACTTGACGAGATTTTACCCGAAGCATTTGCGCTGGTTCGTGAATCAGCAAAAAGAACTCTTGGCCAGAGGCATTTTGACGTTCAGCTCATTGGCGGCGTGGTGCTTCATCAAGGGAAAATTGCAGAGATGATGACCGGAGAGGGAAAAACGCTCTCTGCAACCGCGCCTGTGTATTTAAATGCCCTGACTGGCCGCGGCGTGCACGTGATTACCGTAAATGATTATTTGGCGCGGCGCGACGCCGTATGGATGGGGGAGATTTATGATGCATTGGGACTTACCATAGGATGCTTAACGCATGAAAGCGCCTATATCTATGATCGAACGCATATAGCCGAAAAGAAAGAGGAGATAGAAGATAAAGAACGCGATCTTGAAGGCAGTTTTAAAGTTGTCCAGGATTTTCTGCGGCCGGTTTCAAGAACAGAAGCGTACGCGGCAGATATTACCTACGGCACAAACCACGAATTCGGCTTTGATTATCTGCGGGATAATCTCGCGTATAGTTTGGATGATCGGGTCCAGCGCGGACACGTGTATGCGATTATCGACGAGGTAGATAGTATTTTGATTGATGAAGCGCGTACGCCCTTGATTATCGCGGCGCCGGATACCGAATCCAGTGAATTTTATAAAGTTTTCAGCCGTGTGGTAACGCACCTAGAGCCCGAAGAAGACTACACGGTTGATGAAAAAGTAAAAAATGTTGCGATAACGGACGAGGGCATCAATAAAGTAGAAAAACTTTTGAAGATCGAAAATATCTATGCAGTGGAGAATCTGCGGCTTGTCCATTATCTTGAAGAATCCCTTAAAGCGAAAACGCTTTTTCATCGGGATAAACAATACGTAGTGCGCAATAATGAGATTATTATTGTTGATGAGTTCACCGGCAGAATGATGTTTGGCAGGCGGTATTCAGGCGGTTTGCACCAGGCAATCGAAGCAAAAGAAGGCGTTCCTGTAAAACAAGAAACCAGAACCTTTGCGCAAATCACAATCCAGAATTATTTTCGCCTCTACAAAAAGATTGCTGGGATGACCGGTACAGCGCAGACATCAGCAGAAGAGTTCGATAAGGTATATAAGCTTGATGTGGTAAGTATTCCGCCAAATCGTAAGATGATCCGAGAAGACAGATCTGATTTAATCTATAAAACCGTTGACGCGAAATACGATGCGATTGTAAAAGAGGTAAAAGAGCGAAATAAAAAAAGCCAACCGGTTTTAATCGGCACTGCCTCAATCCAGAAAAATGAAATCATCGCAAAACTCCTGAATAACGCGGGTATCCGGCATGAAATGCTGAATGCAAAAAACCATGAGCGCGAGGGCGCGATTATCGCGCAAGCCGGACGAGTGGGCGCGGTTACGGTTGCAACCAATATGGCTGGCCGCGGCGTTGATATTGTCCTTGGCGGGAATCCCGCGAATCCCGAAGACCACCAAAAAGTTTTAGACTCTGGCGGCCTTCACGTGATTGGCACTGATCGGCACGAAGCGCGGCGCATTGATAATCAGTTGCGCGGCAGAAGCGGCAGGCAAGGAGACCCCGGCTCAACCCAATTTATTTTGTCTTTGGAGGATGATCTCTTACGGATCTTCGGCGGCGACAGAATCAAATCTTTGATGGAAACCTTCAATTTGCCCGAAGATGAGCCGATTGATTCAGGGCTCGTAACTAAGGTAGTAAATGAAGCGCAGCGGAAGGTAGAAGGATATAATTTCGATTCCCGAAAATACTTGCTTGAGTATGATGATATTTTAAATAAACAACGCATTGCGCTTTATAAGAAACGCGAGGATTTACTCAAAGAAAACGCCGCGCCGCAGGTAATTGGCATGCTTGACGTTTTGTGGATGAATTGCTTGGAAGATATGGAGTCATTGCGAGAATCCGTTGGCATACGCGCCTATGCCCAGCATGAGCCCTTGGTGGAGTATAGGCGCGAAAGCCATCATTTATTTCAGGAGATGATGGGCAATTTCGAAAAATGGAGGGAGGAGAATGAGG
>CAYIFL010000058.1:0-2741 GCA_964362685.1 uncultured Candidatus Saccharibacteria bacterium | reverse complement strand
ATGCCAATAAGATAATCCGGTTTAAATTTACTGGCTTTAATTTTTTTCGCCAGTCTTTTAACTGATTTTTCTACTTGTTGCCAAGAAAGTTTCATTGTAGGTCTCGGTTGGGGGTTAGTAATTATGAAGCAGCGTCGCTCGGGGGTTCATAGTTCTTTGGTATTTCTGATATTTTCTCGATTTTTTCATCTCTTATTATTTTATTTAGTTCTTCGACAATCTCTTTATATAGGAGATAAATTTGATCAAATTTCTCTTTAATCCTTGTGCCCTCGCCCCTATATGGATTCCTCTTTCTTCTATCTGGGACCCAGTGTTCAGAGTCGCTCAATAAAAGTAGCTCATGAGCGAATTGGTTGCGTAAAATGCCAAGATTTACCATTTTGTCGTGGAGGTTATTGATTCTTTTTTTAGCAATCCCCAGACTCGTTAGCACTCTTTTTAAAACATCATTTATCAGCGCAAATTGTGCGTTCTCATTACTAAGAACATCTTCAATGAGGGAAACCCTCCTGTTTTCGTCTATACTTTTTATATAATAACGGCTTATAATTTGCGAGGCTAGAAATTCAACATAATTTACCGTCGCAACGGCCTTACCTATATATTCGTAAATTGAAATAGATTTTTGCTCTATCATATGGTTAAAGGTAGGGTCAGTCCACAATTATTTCCCCATCATAAATCCCAAAACGCGGGGTGACAAGCCCCGTAGAACAACTGCGATAGCAATGCGTTAAGGCAGATTTTGCATATTCACTTCAACAGCGCAGGTCTTTATGAATTGCTTTTTGTGATAAGCCAAGCCACGCATTGAGTTGCCTTTATCGCAGTTGTGCTACGGGGCAAGGACTAAATCACATTCGCCAAAAGCGCGATCAAAGATACGCTCATCACGCCAACGATAATCCAGCCAAGGGTTTTGCTAAGGGGCGAGCTTGCATAGCCGCCCATTATTTTTCTATTGCTTGAAATAAGAATAAGGAGAATCAAAAGCGGGGGAGAGATGATGCCGTTCAATACTGCGGCGTAATAGAGAAGTTGAAATGGTTTAATGGGCGTGAAATTTACAAGAAGGCCAATTAAAGTGGCAATCGTTATAATGCCGTAAAATCCATGCGCCCTGCCGAATTTTTTATAAAGCCCTACTTTCCAGCCAAATGCCTCTGACATCGCGTAGGATGCGGAGCCTGCAAGAATCGGCACTGCAAGAAGCCCGGTGCCGATAATGCCTAGGGCAAAAAGTAAAAAAGCAAAATGCCCTGCCAGTGGCTCAAGCGCTTGTGCAGCATCACTTGCGGTCCCGACCGAGAAGATGCCATTCAAGTGAAGCGTTGAGGCAGTCGTCAGTATTATAAAAAACATTATGACGTTTGAGAAAATCATACCGACTGCGGTATCGAGCCGCATCGTGCTTATGGTGCGCTTTGCTTTTTTCTGTGATTCCATCATCTCAATCGATTTTGATGAGTGATGCGCAATTTCTTCTTCAACCTCTTCGTTGGCCTGCCAAAAGAAAAGGTAGGGAGAAATAGTGGTTCCTAAAATCGCAACGATGTTTAAAAAATACGCTTTGTTCAAAGAGATACTCGGTATAAGTGTTGCCCGAAAAATCTGTGACCAGTCTTGTCTTATCACAAACGCCACAAGCACATAGGCAAGAAGAGAGAGCGTGAGATATTTTAAAAAACGGGCATACTTTTTATAAAACACAAAAATTTCAAGGTAGAGCGTGAGCGCGGCAAAGAAAATCAGCCAAAAGAAAAAAGGCAGGCCAAGTATAAGCTGTGCAGAGGATGCCATAGCACCCAGGTCTGCCCCGATGTTTATAGTGTTCGTAACAACGAGAAGCGTTACGCAAAAATAGAGAAGCGATCTTGGATAATGAGAGCGGATGGCGCTTGCAAGGCCTTTTCCGGTTACAAGGCCAATGCGGCCGGTCATCTCCTGAATCGCAATCATAAAGGGCGTTGAGAAGAGAGCTGTCCAGAGCTGGGAGTAGCCAAAGAAGGCGCCGGTCTGCGCGTAGGTTGCAATGCCCGAGGGGTCATCATCAGCAGCGCCGGTGATGAATCCGGGACCCAGGCGTTTTAGAAAGGATTTTATTTTTTTCATAATACGAATGTCTGAATTTACACCTGCCCGCCACTCGCCTAAGCTCGAGGCTTTGGCAGGCGGGCGAATACCACGAATACGTATTTATTACATTTTTTCTAGTGCCTTAATCCCCAATAACGCGAGTCCATTTTTGAGCACAATCGTTGCGGCGTGGATTAAATTCAAACGATTTTCGCGGAGTAGCTTTGGCGCTTTTAGAATCGGGTCTTTTTCGTAAAGATAGTTTAACGTGTTCGCCAATTTGAAAAGATACTCGGTAATCACATTTGTTTCGTATCGTTCTGCTGCACGCTCTATGGCATCAGTAAAGTAGAGCAGCTGCCGCATCACGGATTTTTCCGAATTAGTCTCTAAAAGCATAAAATCGGGTTTATGGTGAGCTTGCCGAACCACTTCTTGGGGTGCGCCATGCGCTTTTCTCAAAATGCTTTTTAAACGCGCGTAGGTGTATTGAAGGTATGGGCCAGAATTACCTTTTAAATTCAGCATCTCATCCCAGTTAAACACAATATCGCTTTTGCGCTCTTGTGAGAGTGAGCGATATTTTACGGCGCCAATGCCAACTTCTTCAGCAACGCTTTTATTGATTTTTGCTGCCCTTTTATGCGCCTCATCAAGTAATG
>CAYIFL010000057.1:0-2958 GCA_964362685.1 uncultured Candidatus Saccharibacteria bacterium | reverse complement strand
CTTGTAGGCTGTTCCCGTGATGTTTGTTTCAGCCTGATTAATCATATCGTAGTAATGCAATGCAATATTCCAATCCGTCCTAGCATCCCCATAACGGATAAGATGCCCATTAACCAGAAGGCCGGGGTATGCTTCAACGCGGATAATATAAAAAACAATGCTTGCGATTACGAGTAAAACGATAATAAGGAAAGTGAGTTTGGGAGACATACCAGCTTCGCAATTTCTAATTTCTAATATCTAATTTCTAAAAATCTCGTCGTGCCTACGGCACGACTATGATCATCTTCTCTCCCGGATCTTTATAATTGAATTTTGATTTGAGCTCTTTTTCGAGATTCAGGGGATTCGAAAAATAACTGATATTCTCTTTGAGCGTCTTGTTTTCGTTCTGTAGGGTATTCAACTTTCCATTTAAACCCAGCGCTTCAGCCCGCAATTGATTACGCTCTTTCAAGATAAAGTACGCCTGCGATCCTACAACGGCGAAAAGTATAACTATAATGACAAATAGAACTATCTTCATGCTTCCCATAGTAGCAAATCTGCATTACAATTGGGAGTAATCTCATCTCTATGCTTCCAGACGAAATACGCAATTTCATCAAAGTTTTTTCTGCCTTGCCTTCAATCGGTATACGCCAAGCAACGCGATTAGCTTTTAAACTCGTAAACAGCGGAAAAACTACCATAGATGAGACCGCAAAAGCCATTTCGGATTTGCGCTTCTTAAAACTATGCTCAAAGTGTTTTTTTGTGTTCCAGGGCCCCGAACAGCTTTGCTCAATTTGCAGCGATCCAAGGCGGAGAGGCGATATCATTGCAGTTATTGAAAAAGAAACTGATCTGATTTCTATTGAGAAAACCGGCAAATTTAAGGGGCGCTATTTGATTTTAGGCGAGCTCGCGAAAAGCGGTGAGCTCGACGCAAGCCAGAAATTGCGCTTAAACCACTTGAAAACTATTTTGAAAAAAGATTTCGGTATTGCTGAAGAAATTATTCTTGCCTTGAATCCCACAACCTATGGCGATTTAAATGCCTTGATTATTTCAAAAGAGCTTGAAGGGTCCGCAAAAAAAATAACGCGCCTTGGCCGCGGCATTCCTACGGGCGGCGAAATTGAGTTTGCGGATGAAGAAACTTTGAAGAACGCCTTAGAAAGAAGAATTTAGTTTTTTTGCCAAATAGTTAGAAAGAAAAAAACCCAGGGAGCGCCATCCGGAGGAAAGATGCCTGGGCATTTGGCACGGTGACGGAGAAGGTCCAGCTCGGGGTCAAGTCGAGCTGGAAGCTCGAGTAAAAAGGCGCTCTCTCTTTACCGAGGTCCCGCATCTACGGCTCGCCTGCTGGGCGCAGCAGGTCCGCCTACGCGGGATCCGATAGGCGCACATACGCCTTACGTATTAATACTCAAAGAGCGAGAAAAATACTCGCAAAAGCACTTTTCTCGCCCCTCGAAAAAACTAACTCCTAAATCCTAACTCCTAATTCCTGTTATGTGTACTTCCGTAAAATGTTGGCGATGCCCCTTTTTCCTTCTATATCGTGTCTTCGAATGATACTTAAAGACAATCTTTTTTCTATCCCTTCCCTGCCGAACTATTTTTCCTTCCACTTTCGCGCCGGAAACATACGGCTCGCCGATTTTTACCGCTTCGCCTTCCGCAACCAATAAAACTTTATCAAAAACAAAAGGCCCCTCCTTTTCGGAATCTACCTTTTCGATTTTCACTTTTTGCCCGGGGGAAACTTTGTACTGCTTGCCTCCGGTTTGTATGACTGCAAATTTCATAGGTATTCCACTAATCATCACCAATAGTTGGTGTCTATTAGTCTGATATCAGTGTTTTTTGGTGGGCTAGTTAACCGCAACAATAGCAGACACCGCTATTAGAATCAAGAGAGCGATGACGAGTGTGGCGCACGCTATAATATACGACAAAAATCGGTTGCGATAGTAAAGCGAATGCGCCAAGCCGA
Organism: uncultured Candidatus Saccharibacteria bacterium; assembly: GCA_964362685.1. Classification (GTDB taxonomy): domain Bacteria; phylum Patescibacteriota; class Minisyncoccia; order UBA6257; family UBA9933; genus CAYIFL01. The sequence goes on along the minus strand of CAYIFL010000057.1, from coordinate 977 downwards.
CATTAATAAGAAACATCGCAATCCCGACCAATACAATGCCAAACACATACAGTTTGTTTCCTAAAAAATCAATTCCCTTAAAAGTATCGAAATGAATGATAAGAGGCGTATCCGTGGCTCCAAAAAAAATCAGAATTAAAACAAGCGTAAGCAGCAAAACAACTGCCGCGACTCCAAACATTCCTATCAAATAATTGTCTTTGATGATATTGCGGAAGATCATGTGCTCCCACGGGGAATCGAACCCCGGTTTCGTGGATGAGAACCACGTGTCCTGGGCCACTAGACGATAGGAGCAAATCTAATTGCTAGCCCTCCGTATGCCATCCGTAATCTTCTCCAAGCCAATCTCCTTTGCTCCGCTTATTAAAACCAAATCTCCCTTTTTAATCAAGTGCAGTAAGGGTTCAAGGGCTTCCTCGGGCGTATCAAAGCTTAAGATCTTGTTTTTATTCATACCATGATGCTTTGCGCCATCTGCTATCAATTTTCCGCGCGTACCGATCGTAAAAAGAAAATCCACCACATCACAGGAAACGCGCCCAATACCTTCATGCGCCCGAATCGTGTATTCCCCCAGCTCAAGCATATCTCCTAGAATCGCAATTTTTCTCGTTCCGGGCAAATCGCGCAGTGCGACCAATGCCTCCTTCATTGAAGCCGGTGATGAGCTTGAGATTCCCTGGATAATATGCGTGTCTTTCACCCCGTTAATCAGTTTGAGTCCAGCGGTCCAGCTATACCCACGGAGCCCTTCCGCAATTTCAATCAAATTCATATCGTAGATTAAACCAACGCATGCTCCGATTGCCGCGGCGTACGCTTCTTGCCTGCCAAACAGATTTTTAATAAAAACCGGCACCACGCTTCCCCCGTATTCCAGCTTGAATGAAATCCCGTACGGCACGTTATCTTCCGAACGATTCACAAAACTCGAAATGCGCACATCCGTACCTTCGTCAAAACCAAACGTAACT
>CAYIFL010000056.1:0-3301 GCA_964362685.1 uncultured Candidatus Saccharibacteria bacterium | reverse complement strand
CAGTTATCACTTCATCACCTTTTCTAATATCCAAAGCTCTCAAAGCAAGCTCTATAGCCTGGGTTCCATTTCCTACTCCGACAGCATATTCTTTCCCACAATATTTTGAAAATTCTTTTTCAAAATTTTCTACCTCCTCTCCTAAAATAAATCTTCCTTTATTCAAAACTCTTTTTATTGCTCCATCTATATCTTCTTTTATGTTTTTGTATCCTTCTTCCTCTACCCCAAGCACCACGATACATTTATCTTTAAGATAGGCGGCGTTGCGCAAGCTCTCTAATGATCCCCGGATAATTTCGTAGGGCTCGTTGTACATCGGGAGGATGATCACGTGATAAAGAGATTGCCAATCGCTTATCGCTAATCGCTTATCGTCGATGCTTTGCCCTTTGCGATTTGCGTCTTGCACAAGCTTACTCTGCCAATCAATTTTCAGATTTTTTCGCATCTCGCGGAAGCTTGCGCGGAGATGAAACGAGAGATAGATTGTTTTCAAAAGCCAGTAGATGTCAAAGAGAATAATAAAGATTGCCATTGTCTCCGGAATTATCCAGGAAAGAATAAAAAGCAGGGCAATGGTTCCCCAGGCGAGTATGCCGGGAATTGTTTCGTAGAAGCGGTACATATCTTTACTTTTTCGTTTTTTAATATATACTATATCGATTATGAATAAGCAAATTGCACTTTTTATCATTGTTGCGGGTCTCATGGGCGGAGTTCTCGGGTCTCTCGTGTCCTCTTCGTTTGTGCGGGCAAATCCAAATGGTACTTTGGCCCAGGCAGGTAATCCTCTCCAGAATTTTTATGAAGAGTATATCGCACCGCTTTTTCCTAACAGCATATCCAGTTCTCCTCTAAGCACAAGCTCGCCCTTGCTTCCGATTACAACTCAAGCGCCAGCAGTCCCGTATAGCCCGCCGGTTGATTATGAGCAGGCGGTTATAAGCGCAGTAAAGCGCGCATCGCCTGCGGTGGTTTCCGTAATTATCTCGAAAAATGTTCCTATTATAGAGCAGTGTCCCTATAATCCATTTTCTAATCTACCTCCTGAATTTCAGCAGTTTTTTGGGAGCCAGCAGCAGTTTTACGAGCCGTGCCAAAAAGGCACAAAACTGCAGGAAATCGGGGGCGGCAGCGGATTCATCATCTCAAAAGACGGGTATATTGTGACTAATAAGCATGTGATTTCGGATGCCGGCGCTTCGTACACGGTTTTTACGAATGACGGCAAAAAGTATGATGCAAAAGTGATTGCGCGGGATCCGGCGCATGATCTCGCGATTCTAAAAATTGAGGGCAGAAGTTTACCAACGGTGGTTTTGGGCGACTCAGGCAATTTGCAATTGGGGCAGACAGCTATTTCGATCGGTAACGCTTTGGGAGAATTTCGGAATACGGTATCCGTTGGTGTGATTTCCGGATTATCACGGAGTGTGACTGCCGAGGGCGGCGGCGTCACAGAGAGTATCGAAGGCCTGGTTCAGACTGACGCGGCTATTAACCCGGGAAATTCCGGCGGCCCGCTTTTGAATCTCCGCGGCGAGGTTATTGCCATTAATGTCGCTATGGCATCAGGCGCGGAAAATATCGGCTTCTCTATTCCGATGAATCAGGTCAAAAAAGCGATTGAGTCCGTGCAGCGCGTGGGCACGATTGTTACTCCGTACGTAGGCGTGAGGTACCAGATGATTACGCCTGACATCAAGGACCAATACAAGCTTTCCCTTGACCAGGGCGCCTATGTGCATGCGAGTTCGGATAGCCCAGCTGTTGTTTCTGGTTCTCCCGCGGCAAAAGCAGGCATACAAGAGGGAGATATTATTGTATCTATTAATGGGGAGAAATTGACGATTGAAAATACCTTAGGAACCGTTGCCCAGAAGTATAATGTGGGGGATACGGTTACCGCGCGTATTCGCCGCAATGGCCAAGATAGCAACCTTAAGGTGACGCTTGAGAAACGGCCGGAAAACCTGTAGAATATAAAAGATAATATATAAAATATAAAAAATCATACTCAAATAGTATTCGTAGATTCGGATGCTATTCGTAGTTTCGCATCGGTCATATGAACCTACATCGTTTCACTATCAAAGCCCAGGAAGCGCTCCAGTCTGCGCAAGAGATCGCCGCAAAAGAAAATCACGGCGAGTTTAAGGCGATCCATCTTTTGTCAGCGCTTTTAATGGACGCAAATTCGCTGGTGCGTCCCCTCCTCGTGAAATCCGGCGTGAATCTCGATATTTTAAAAAACCGCATTGACGATGTCCTAAAAAAAGAGCCGAAGATTTTCTCCGGCGCCACTCTGGCGCAGCTCTATCTGTCGCAGGAGCTTATGCAGGTATTGGATACCGCCGCGAAAGTAGCCGCAGTTCAAAAAGATGAATTTATCTCGTGCGAACATCTTTTACTTGCAGCGCTTGAGGTGCCTTCCTCGGCCTCACACATACTCGAGAGTTTTGGCCTGCGCAAAGAGGTATTGATGAGGATTTTAGCGGGTTTGCGCGGGTCAATGCGCATTACGGATGAGATGCCGGAGTCGAAATTCCAGGTGCTTGAAAAGTACGCGATTAATCTGACAGGAGAAGCGCGGGCAGGAAAACTTGATCCGGTTATCGGGCGGGATGAAGAGCTTCGGCGGTTGATTCAGGTGTTAAGCCGGCGCACTAAAAATAATCCGGTCTTGATCGGCGAGTCCGGAGTCGGAAAAACCGCGATTGTGGAGGGTCTGGCGCAGCGCATCGTGAAGGGTGATGTGCCTGAACCCCTGAAGGATCGGGAAATTATTATGCTTGATCTGGGATCCTTGATTGCCGGGACAAAATTCCGCGGCGAATTTGAAGATCGCCTGAAGGCATTCATAAAAGAAATTCAGCAGGCAGCTGGCCGGTATATTCTGTTTATCGATGAGATCCATATGATCGTTGGCGCGGGCGCCGCGGAAGGCGCGGTGGACGCGTCGAATTTATTAAAGCCGCCTTTGGCGCGCGGAGAATTGCGCGCAATCGGCGCGACCACGACAAAGGAGTATCAGCGGTATATCGAAAAAGATGCGGCCCTGGAGCGGCGATTCCAGCCCATTATTGTTGAAGAGCCGTCTATCGAAGACTCTGTTGCGATCCTCCGGGGCCTCAAAGAAAAATACGAAATTCATCATGGTATCCGCATCAGCGACGAAGCGATTATTGCCGCAGTGAATCTAAGCGCGCGCTACATCAGCGATCGGTTTTTGCCCGATAAGGCGGTTGACTTGATTGATGAGGCTTCTTCTTCGCTCAAGATTATGCTTGAGAATAAG
>CAYIFL010000055.1:0-3480 GCA_964362685.1 uncultured Candidatus Saccharibacteria bacterium | reverse complement strand
AATTGCGAGAAAAAGATGAAGCAGTACGCGGATTCGAAATTCCAGAAAAGGATTTGCGGGTTGAATTTTTTAGATCTAGCGGTCCAGGCGGCCAGAATGTTAATAAGGTGGAAACCGCAGTTAGGATTACGCACGTGCCCACAAGCATCGCAGTTGCGTCTCAAGCCGGCAGATCGCAATCGCAAAATCGCGAGCGCGCGCTCCAGATCCTCACCGCTAAGCTTGTAAAACTAATGGAAGAAAATAAGGTGAAGGAAATCAACGAGCTCAAGGTGAAGGTGAAGCCAGAATGGGGGAGCCAGATTCGTTCGTACGTGATCCATCCGTATAAATTAGTGAAGGATCATCGCACCGGAGTTGAAACAAGCAAGGTTGATGATGTGCTGAATGGCGATATTAGCATTTTTGTGGAGAATGAGCTACAATAGAATGAAATACCAATATATTAATGCATGCTAATTATACTAATGCATACGAATCCGATTAGTATCGATTCGTATCATTCGAATGAATTCGTAGATTAGCATTACATCCCGTGATAATTTTTCAAAACGTCTCTAAAATTTATAATATGAACGGGCATTCATCAGCTGCCCTGTCTGATGCAACATTTACCGTAAATCCAAAAGAATTTGTTTCTTTGGTTGGCAAATCTGGCGCCGGCAAATCAACCATTATCAAGCTCTTGATTGGCGAGGAAAAGCCCACAAAAGGCAGAATTATTTTTGGTTCATATGATGTAAATAAGCTTCGGAATAACGAGTTGCCGCAGCTGCGCCGGCACATCGGGGTTATTTTCCAGGATTTTCGGCTCTTGCCGAATAAAACCGCCTACGAAAATATTGCATTCGCGCTTGAAGTTGCGGGCAGATCCCATAATGACATTAAAGAATTTGTGCCGCAAGCGCTTGACTTGGTTGGCTTGAAAAGCAAGGCGCGGAATTTTCCGCGGGAGTTGTCTGGCGGTGAAAAACAGCGGGTTGCGATTGCGCGGGCGATGATCAATCATCCTGATGTGATTGTTGCTGATGAGCCCACCGGCAATCTTGATCCTATTAACACCTGGGAGATTATTAAATTATTGATTGAAATCAATAAATTAGGCACCACCGTGATTCTTGCAACACATAATAAAGAGATTATCAACCATCTGGGCAATAGGGTTATCAGTATGGACGGTGGTAAGATTATTCGGGATGAGGAGAAGGGGAAATACATACTCGTGTAATGCAAAATAAAAAATAAAAGATAAAAAATAAAAAGTATTGAACGTGTTTACAGCTTTATCGCGCATAATTAAAAACGGTTTTGTCGGGTTCTGGCGGAATGGATGGCTTTCCACAGCCACGATTTCGATTTTAATTATTGCGCTTGTTGTGTTTGAGGGTTTGATTATTTTCCGCGTTTTAACGGAAACCGCCTTAAGCGCTATTCAGGATAAAATTGATATAAGCGTGTATTTTAAATCAGTGGTGCCAGAAGACGAAATTCTCAAGGTAAAGAAAGCGGTTGAAACACTGCCGGAGATTAAAGAGGTTGAATATATTTCAAAAGATCAGGCACTTCTTGATTTTCAGGAAAAACATAAAGACGACCCGACCATCAGCCAGTCAATTGAGGAGCTGCAAGAAAATCCGCTCCTCGCATCTTTTAATATCAAGGCGTATGATCCAAATGAGTATGCGGGTATTGCCGAGTATCTGAATAAAGCAACCTTTAACGCTGATTTCGAAAAGGTTACCTATGCGCAAAACGAGATTGTGATTGGGCGTTTGAATAAAATCATTACCACCGCGGAAAAAGGAGGATTGGTTTTAATTATTGCGCTTGCGGCGATTGCGATTTTGGTTACTTTTAATACTATTCGCCTCGCTATTTATTCCGGCAGGGAGGAAATAGAAATTATGCGTCTGGTTGGCGCATCAAACTCATTTATTCGCGGACCATATTTAGTTGAGGGGATTATATATGGGGTTATTGCTGCGGCCTTAAGCGTTCTTATCGCCGCACCAGCTGTGTATTTCATGTCTCCCTATATCCGCATTTTTATTCCAGAAATGAATCTGTGGCCGTATTTTCTTTCTAATCTTTTTGCGCTTACGCTGTATCAGATACTCTTTGGCGTTGTCTTGGGTCTTATCTCTTCGTATATCGCAGTGCGGAAATACCTGCGGATTTAGTCTAGAAACTATTTTCAATACGTAGCTTCTTCATCACTTCCAAATCCTTGCGCTTGAGCTGCTCAAGAATTTTCAGTTCCGGATCTACGGCAATGCTGCGGCCCAGATATTGTCCGGAAGTAAAGTGCGGCATTAAAACGTAATCAGCTCCTTTTTCGTAAAAAAGTTCCGCGTCTTTTTCATCTTCGGCTCGGAGAATGATTTTCGGGCGGTTTTTGCCATGGTTAACTTCCGCGATAATCCGCAGATTGTCTTCGCGTTCCGGGCTTGTTGAAATAACAAGACGCGCATGCTTGAAATTGGATTTCTCCAAAATTTGCTTGTCCGCGCTGTCGCCGAATAAGCACGCATAGCCTTGCTTCCGGAGCTTGCTTATAATATCCGGATCAAAATCAATAATAAGCAAATCTTCTTTGGGCAAACTTGCGGCAATATTTTGGCCAACGCGGTGCGAACCGATTAAAATAACCGGTTTGTCAAATTCCGCGGGGATAACTTCTTCTTCTTTTTTATCGCGGCGCTCAAAAAATTTTAGTGAGCTGCTTGCGTATCTAAAAAGTTGTTCGTTCCAGATAATAAAGTACGTTGATATGGCAATGGTTATGATGCCGACTGCGGTCATAAGAGATGCGGTTGTTTTTCCTATGTGTCCAAGACTAAGCCCCATAGCAGTCAGAATCAAACTAAATTCAGAAACTTGTGCGAGAGTTGAGCCGCAGAGGAAACCTGTTCTTCTCCGGTACCCCAAGACACCCATAATTCCCAGGATAATTGCTGGTTTAAGGAGCAGGACAAAAGCCGAGAGTACGAGCGCGGGAATGATGATGCTTGAAATATTTGAAACAACGAGTGATGAACCTAAAATGACAAAGAAAATAAGAATAAAAAAATCTCTTAGGGATTTTACCCGCGTATCAATTTGGTGGTGTTCCGCGGTATTCGCAAGCGCAAGCCCTGCTAAAAAGCCCCCGATTTCGACTGAAAAGCCGCTTTTTGAAACCGCGACGGCAACCCCAAGGCACCAGGCAAGAGTACCTAAAAACAGCAGTTCTTCAGAGCGGGCTATTTTATGGAACACGTACGGCAAAACTTTTCGCCCCAGATAGAAAAGCAGCGCCACAATGATTGCGCCTTTCAAAAGCGTAAGAGCAATCACAGTCCCTGAAAATGGCTTTCCGCTTTGCAGCCCTCCGAGAAACATCAGAATAAAAATCGCAAGGATGTCTTGGATGAGGAGTACGCCGATCGTAATTTTCCCGTATAAGCTGTTCAGCGTATTTTTTTCCGAAAGAAGTTTTAC
>CAYIFL010000054.1:0-3604 GCA_964362685.1 uncultured Candidatus Saccharibacteria bacterium | reverse complement strand
GGAATGCAAAGCTATTAAAAAAGTGCGGGATGAAATGGGATTGGATAATGTGCAGGTTATGGTGCCGTTCTGTAGGACCGTTGATGAAGGGAGGAAGGTGGTGGAGATTATTGAGAAGGCAGGGCTTCAACGCAATAAGCAGCTTCGCGTGTACGTCATGTGCGAAATCCCGGATAACGTCATCTTAGCTGATGATTTTTTGGATGTGTTTGACGGAATGAGTATCGGCTCAAATGATTTGACCCAGCTTACGGTTGGCATTGACCGCGATGGCGGCGGCGCAATTCGGGCTATTACCGACGAGCGCGATCCGTCAGTCAAAAAACTCATTAGCGAAGTCATCAAAAAATGCAAAGCACGGAAGAAATACATCGGCATCTGTGGTGACGCGCCCTCTACCTTTCCGGACTTCGCGAAGTTTTTAGTGGAAGAAGGAATTGAATCGATGTCTTTAAATCCGGATGTGGTTGTACAAACCACTATGGAAGTAGCGCATTTGGAGAAAACGTTTCGCAGAAGATAGATTAGTACCACTCCTTATGTTTCAGCTCCGAGAGCGCGATCACAGCAGCCTGGAGATAATATTCGGTGCGGTTGATGATGCCGTCGGTGAGGTGTCCGATTGCGCCCACGCCGTGTTTTAAATTAACACTCCCAAAAAATTTGTCTGTTGCTTCACCGAGCTCTACGCCGTCTTTTATATAGCGCATTAGCTGTTTTGGTAAAAAGAACTGCGCTGTTTTTGACTCGGCGATAAAACCATTTTTATCCGAAACTGCAATGCACGCTTGATTAAACAAGGCATCACCATCCGTGTGCAAGCCGCCCTCTTGGCTAATCCAAAAATCCGCATCCGGATGCTTTTTCTGAATATAGCGCAGGCGGTTCAAAGCGCCCTTTCTCGTTTCTTCATCCATCGGCTGATCCGGCACGCCTGATTCGGATTTAATTTCTATAAACGAAAACTCCTCATTCGGAAACACTGCGGCAAACGCCCGCTTCGCCACCTCAACTTTTACGGGATTCGTGGATGCGATTACAACGGTTTTCATAAATCAAACTAATACGTCTTCGAGGTGCGGCGCTCGACGTGGTAAACATAAATAACGCGTTCATCTATTATAAGTTCGTAAAAAATGCGATAGGCGCCGACTCGGCGACGCCAATCATGCTCTTCACCCTTCATTTTTTCTACGTCGCCGGCATAGGGATCCGAACAAAGCAATCCAATAGCTTGAATGATTTTATCTCGATCCATAGCAGGAAAGCGAGACAATTTTTTGTGGACGCGTTCCTTAATTTTTAACTCCCAGCCGATGTTTGAGCTCATTAAAAGAAATGGTTTTACCCTTCTTATAATCCTCGCGAGCTCGTTTTAAGGCACGTTTTTCGGTCGCGGTTGGCGTAAATGTTTTAAAGGTTTTATAAAAACCTTGCCATTCAACAAATTTCTCGTATTCTTTGCGAGGCACAGCAATAAGCTCTTTTTCGCCGCTTGCTTTTTTAGGGATGGTTACAATAGATGGAGCCATATATAGGTAGTATATCTAGATAACGTATAAATGCAACGTTTATTGCGCGTTTCAGTTCTTGTTATATAGATTTTTTATATCTTGCACCAGCTCCGGGAATTTTTCTTGGTTAAAGTGTTTTTTCTTTGCAAAAACCCTAGGCACTGCATTTTTAAGCTCTTTCTCGTATTTTCTAAAATCTACAAAAGGTACAGTGGGGTCGTCTTTACTAAAATAAAGAAAAACTTTTCCTCCTTGTTTTTCGAATTTGCGTAAACTTTTTGGCAAAGTAAAATCAGCCAAAGACTTTGATTTCTCTCTGTGTTTAGTATCAAATGGAGCCGCGATGATAAAAGTAGCGCAGATTTTCTTCGGGAATCTATTTTCTGATAAGTATTTTGCTAAGAATATCCCGCCGAGAGAGTGTCCGATAAACACAAGATTACCTTTGAAGTAGGGGATACCTTTCTCAAACCATATTTTCCATTCGGCGTATTTTGCGTTCGCGGCATTAGGCATCCTTGGGGTGATAACTTCAAATGCCTTACCCAGTTCTTCTTTTAAAATATCTTTCCATCCTTGTTTATTATTTTTAAATCTTTGAGAGCTAACTTTCCTTCCTTTCAAAAACGTAAAGTACGCTTTATAAGTTTTATATGTATGCCCGCCGTGAATAACTATGATTTGGTGTTTCATAACTTGCTCTTCTACTATCCGCGCGCCTGCCCGCCTCTGGCGGGAATTAGCGTAGGGTTTGACTATAAAATCTCAAATACTTTTTGTTTGGATTTTGCGCCGGTGCGGAGGATGATGCGCGATTGGGGAATTTTAAAATATGCTGCGAGTGCTTTGATTGCGGCGCAATTTGCCTTGCCATCTTGTGCCCGCGCCTTCACGCGGATCTCGAAATGCGTATCGCCGATTTTCTTAATCTCGTCGTTTTTAGAGGTTGGTTTTATTTTGGCGGAGATTTTCATTGCGTAGGTCTCGATCAGGCGTTAAATCCACTTATTTTGAATTAGAAAATCTTTGACCGCAACAAATATTTTTTCATGGCCGACAGCATTAGGATGAAGGCCATCGTCGAAATCTTTCGGAGTTAGAGGCTTCAGGCCCAAGAAAAGGATATTATTTTTCTCGCAGACGTCTTTCATTATCTCGACGTATTTTTTGATGTTTTTATTCGTATAGTACACATCGCGCCAAGGGACAGGCATAGTTTTCGACTCATCGCAATTTTTAAGCTCCATAAAAATTATATTATTAGTTATTTTCCTTGCGCGCTTAATAATCTCTTCTAAATTTGCTCTGAATTTATCTGGAGGAATTAAATAATTGTCTGGCGTATGTTCATAGGCAGCATCATTTCCGCCGGTCTGGAATATGAGTGCATCAGCGCCTCTGATTTTAGCTTCTCTTTCGAAGCGTTCTAAAATGGTATCGGTTGTGCCGCCGGAAACGCTGCAGTTATAAACTTCAACGTACGCATTGCCCTCTCGTTTTGCAACGTAAAACCAAAGGCGATTGACCCATCCGCCTTTTTCTAGGTCCCACGCACCCCACGAAACGCTATCTCCAAAAACACAGATTGAGTTCATATAGTTCTATATTGCCACTTCATAGTTATTGAATCTCGGTCGGGGGTTAATTATTCTTTTTCCCACGGAAAGACTATCCAGCTATTTTCTTCTAAAACTACAAAATCCGGTAGGAATTTACATTTCTTTTTATTTAATCCAATAGTTGCAGTTTTCAACCCACCGACTTTATATCGGTTTAAAAGAATTTCAGAAACTCGTTTTAATGTTCTCCCGGTTTCCGCAATCTCGTCTACTAATAAAACCTTTTTGCGGCTGAGATTTATTTTGGGTAAATAGCTTACGTTTAATTTCCCCTGTTTCTTCCCATCGTAAGAATCGGCAGATATAATAAGAATTTTTCTTATATCTAATTCTTCAGCTAATAAAGCAAGTGGGGTAAGACCACCAACGGTTATGCCAATAAGATAATCCGGTTTAAATTTACTGGCTTTAATTTTTTTCGCCAGTTTTTTAATCGATTTTTCAACTTGTTGCCAAGAAATTTTCATTGTA
>CAYIFL010000053.1:0-3628 GCA_964362685.1 uncultured Candidatus Saccharibacteria bacterium | reverse complement strand
CCTTAGCGGAAAAAGCTCTGCGCTCGCTTATTCCCTCAAAAGATGCATTTCCCTATACCATCCGCTTGGTTTCAGAAATTTTGTCTTCAAATGGATCTTCCTCAATGGCAACCGTGTGCGCTGGAACTTTGGCTTTAATGGACGCGGGCGTGCCAATTAAAAAGCCGGCTGCGGGAATTGCAATGGGATTAGTTACTGATCCAACCTCTAACCCTAAACATCCAACCTACAAAATTCTGACGGATTTGCAGGGGCCGGAGGATCATCATGGCGATATGGATTTCAAAGTTGCGGGCACGCGCGACGGTATTACGGCAATTCAGCTTGATGTAAAAATCCAGGGACTCTCGGAAGAAATTATCAAAAACACGCTTGAGCAGGCAAAGAAGGCGCGCTTGGAAATTTTGGATTATATGCAGAGCGTGATTGCGGAGCCGCGTGAGCAGGTTTCGTCTTTTGCGCCGGTTATTATGACGGTTGATATTCGGCCGGACCAAATCGGCGAAGTGATTGGCCCTGGCGGAAAAATCATAAACGGCATTATTGCAAAGACAGGCGCCTCAAGTATTGATATCGAACAAACCGGCAAGGTATTTGTCGCGGCAACTGATCTTACCAAAGCCCAGGCAGCGATTGACGAGATAAAAGCATTAACGCGCAGTTTTGAAATTGGTGAAATTATAAACGGCAAAGTGATAAAAATACTTGATTTCGGCGCGATCGTTGATTTGGGCGGCGGGCAGGATGGCATGATCCATGTTTCGGAATTGAAAAGCGGCTTTGTGCAAAAAGTGGAGGATGTGGTGAAGCTCGGAGACATGGTTCAGGCAAAAGTGATCCGCGCTGAAGACGGAAGAATCGGGCTTTCTCTAAAAGCCCTTGCGGATACTAAGTAGATATCTATTGATATTTATAGATACTAGTTGATATTAAAATCCCGCGGCGAGCGGGATTTTAAGTTTCTACTTATATCTATTAGTATCTAGAAACACCTATTTTAGCAACTTTGAGAGTCGTGATTTGAGCCGCGATGCCTTGTTTTTCTTGATGATATTGGTTTTCGCGCCTTTATCGAGCTTTTTGTAGACCATCCGCAACTCTTTTTCCGCGCCGGCAGTGTCTTTTGCCGCAACTAATTTTTTGTATTTCTTAATAACGGCCCGAAGGTCGTTTTTTTGTTTCAGATTCCGCGCGTGGCGGCGCACAGTTTGCCGCAAAGCTTTTTTCGCTGATTGGGTTATGGGCACGTTCCTTCGCTGCGCTCAGTCAAAATCAAAAATGAAATATAAAAGATTAAAATGACGAGCGAGTTTTTAGTTAAATCCATCTTATGATATTGAAGTTTTTTTGTCAAATAAAAGAATTGCTGTATAATCAGAGCGATACTATTTTGTATTTGCCTGTTGTTTTTTATTTTTAATCTTTCATTTTTTATTTATTGAAAATGATCTCCTCCCTATCCGGAAAACTCATTATAAAAAAATCCGAACTCGCGGTTCTTGAAGTAAACGGCATTGGCTTTACGCTTTTGATTTCCGAACGCACGTCGCGGCAGCTTCCTAAGGTTGGCAGCCGCGTCCGCGTTTTTACCTATCTTCACGTTTCGGAAAATGCCCTCGCGCTCTACGGCTTTATTGCTGAAGACGAGCTTCGCATTTTTGAACTCTTAACATCCATAAACGGCATCGGCCCCAAAGCAGCAATGCGTGTTTTGGGTGTGATGAAGCCAGAGAATCTAGGAGCTGCTATAAAAAGCGGAAGAAGCGATCTCTTAGTTAAGGCTGCTGGGGTGGGCAGCAAAAAAGCAAACCGCATTATTCTGGAGCTCAAAGATAAAATCGGGAAAACCATAAAAGGTAAACTTGGTGACGGCGCGGAAATCGATACCGAACTCAAGCTCGAAGGAGTTTTAAAATCATTGGGCTATAGAAAAGAAGAGATTAAAAACGCGCTCCGCACCATGCCGGCAAAAGCAAAAACTATTGAAGAAAAATTGAAGATCGCCCTAAAGCAGCTAGGTAGGTAGCAGACAACGCATCCAGACTCTGCATACTTTCTCGCGGGAAAGTATGCACATAAAGAGTATTTGATCGCCCCACAAAAAATATGGAGTCATTACTGAATTTTTCAAAAAAACTCATCCCAAAATTTATTTTCCGGAGGCTCCAGCCCGCGTATCATTTTTCACTCGCGTTTTTAGGCGCTTTAGCGTATGGCTTTCCTTCAAAAAAACTCTTGGTTATTGGCGTAACAGGCACCAAAGGCAAAACAACCACCGCAAATCTCATCCACCAAATTTTGACCTTTTCCGGAAAGAAAGCAGGGCTTGCGACAACCGTGAATTTCAAAATTGGCGAGAAAGAATGGATGAATGAAACTAAGCAAACTATGCTCGGCCGTTTTCAGCTTCAAAAACTTCTCCGCGAAATGGTACGGAGCGGCTGTGCCTATGCTATTGTCGAAACCTCATCCGAAGGCATTATGCAATTTCGGCATCGCTTTGTTGATTTCGATGTTGCGGTTTTCACAAACATAACGCCGGAGCATATTGAGCGGCACGGGGGATTCCATCTGTACCGCGCGGCAAAGGTAGAGCTTTTCAATCGCGTCGCGCGAAAACCAAATAGCATCGGCATCTATAACTTGGATGACGAAAACGTAGAATATTTTCTGAAACCCGCCATCAAAACGAAGATCGGCTACTCGGCGGCACTCAAAGGCAATAGCAAAAATCAGCGGCCACTCTATGACATCATGTTCGATCACCACCTTGAATCGATCCGTCTCTCACCCAGGAAAACCTCATTTACCTTCGACAAGAAAAAGTTTGAGATGCCGCTCCTCGGATTATTTAACGCGTATAATGCTGCCGGAGCAATTTCAACTGCGCTTACATTAGGAGTAGAGATGAACCAAATAAAAAAAGCGATCCGGGATGCAACACCCGTGCCCGGCAGAATGGAGCTTGTAGACAAGGGCCAGGATTTTACCGTTATCGTTGATTACGCGCATGAACCGGCAAGCCTGGAGGCAGTATATCGAACTGTGAAAAATCTGCGGCTGGGCTCGCGGGCTACGAAAAAGAATTCCAAGATGATCTGCCTCTTGGGAGGGCAGGGCGGCGGCAGAGACAAATGGAAACGCGGTGCAATGGGGAAAATCGCCGGCGAGCATTGCAACACGATTATTTTAACGAATGAAGATCCTTATGATGAAAACCCGAATCAGATTTTAGCGGATATACAACTAGGCATTCAAAACTCTAAATTCCAAATTCGCTTATCTGATAACACAGACCCGAATTTTTATAAGTTTCTGGAGAGAAAAGACGCTATGAAAAAAGCTTTTTCCCTTGCGAAAAAAGATGATGTGGTGCTCTTTACGGGCAAGGGCGGCGAGATCTGGATGTGCGTAAAGGACAATAAAAAAATCCCCTGGGATGAAAAGGGGGTTGCAGAGGAATTACTTACGGAAATGCAGATGAGGAGGTAGATTCCTACGCCACGACAATCCTGATTCCACACGAAAACACGCTATCTCCGCCCCCAGCGTGGTCGGAGCGCTCGCTCTCGGCCTCGCTCTCCTTCGCTTCGCTCAGGAACCATGCCCGCTCGGCCTGCGAGACGGT
>CAYIFL010000052.1:3508-3719 GCA_964362685.1 uncultured Candidatus Saccharibacteria bacterium | reverse complement strand
TAAGAAAACCGTCTCGCAGGCCGAGCGGGCATGGTGCAGAGTCCGCCTCCCTATCGGCAAACGGGCTCGGCTCGCTCCAGCGGCTCGCCGGCCCTCACTCTCCCCAGCCGCACCGAGCACATAAAGCGTTATGTGCTCGGACCAAGCTGCGGCTGGGTCCGAGAGTTGCCGTACAGGAGGCGGACTCTGCGAGCGAGGCCGAGAGCGAGCG
>CAYIFL010000052.1:0-3498 GCA_964362685.1 uncultured Candidatus Saccharibacteria bacterium | reverse complement strand
GGAGAATTTGATAGCGTGTTTTCGTGGAAAATCAGGATTGTGATATACTCTGCCAGTATATCCACTTTGTATAGTGCGCGTTCTATGGTATATTGTTTCCTATGTCGGCATCTTTTCAAAAAAATCGGAATACCTATATCATTATTGGTATTATAGTCCTTGGCATTATCGCGCTTTTTGCATTTGCGGATAAAGCAAGCGGGCCCACAAATCTTAGCCCGTTCGCAAGTTGCTTAAAAGATAAAGGGGTGTTATTCTACGGCGCCTACTGGTGTGAGCATTGCAAAAATCAAAAAGCGATGTTTGGCACCGCAGTCAAGGACCTGCCGTATATCGAGTGTTCCTCTCCGGATGGCCAATCACAGCTTTCAATCTGCATTCAGGATAAAATCGAAAGTTATCCGACCTGGGTGTTTCGCGACGGCACGCGTATGACCGGCGAAATTCCGCTTAGGACGCTTGCGAAAAAATCAGGATGCGAGTTGCCGGAATAAAAATACTATGACACGAACAGCAAAAATCAGTATAGGTATTGTTCTCGTGGTTCTTATCGCGAGCGCCTTATGGTGGATTGGAGGCCAATCAGTGCAGGCTCCAGAGCCGGGGCTTTCGGGCGGATCGGCGCCAATCGGGACCATTCACGGAGGAATAACGCCTCAAGCTGCGGATACGTCTGACGCAGGACTTGCAATTGATTTGGCAAATCTCGATAAAGAAATGGATGGCCTTGTCTCTGATGCGCTGACTATTGATCAAGGATTAAACGACAAGCCAGTTGCCCAAGCACAATAATGTAAACATACACTACCGATGAGAAAGAGCACCCTAATACAATCAGCATTAAGCATATGCGTTCTCGTCTTTCTAGGATTGGTTGCCTTACCCATAATCGTTCATGCGGCTGATGTCCCCGGATCCGCAGTCACAAGCACACCAAAACGAACCGAAATGGTGCGGTTTGTTGATCTCGCGAATAAAGAAATAGATCGCAGAGTCAAAAATTTGACAGCTTTGGGAACGCGCATAAGCGAAGCAAAGAAAATTTCTCCTGATGCAAAAACAAGCTTACGCGGTACGATTCAAACCGAGATAACCAATTTAGAAACCCTGAAGGCAAAAATTAATGCGGATACTGATCTTGCCACGTTAAAAGCCGATGTGCAGACAATCACGAAATCATATCGTATCTATGCCTTGATTATGCCGCAGATCGCGATACTCGCCCACGCTGATCGGGTTCTCACGCTTGGAGATATGATGACTGCCCTAGCCGCGAAACTACAGACACGGATAGCTGATGCGAAGAGTGCTGGTACGGATGTGACTTTTGCCCAAACCAAGCTTGAAGACCTGAACGCTAAAATCGCGGATGCAAAAGCGCAAGCCCAGGCAAGTATGGCGCTTGTTGCAAGCTTAATGCCTGACAACGGAGACAGGACAAAAATGCAGAGTAATATAAAGGCATTGCAGGATGCGCGCACGAAGCTTAAGGTTGGACAAACGGCGCTTGAGACAGCGCGCAAGGACGCAGTAGCTATAGCAAAAATAGTAAAAGGTTTTACCGCGGCGAACGCGTCGTCAACGAAGCAACGAGCAACAACCACAGAGCAATAATAGATTCGCGTTAAGGGGACGCTTTTATCCCTCACCTTTGAATACCCCGCCCAAAGGTGAGGGATTTATTATCGCCGTTAGTTTATAAAAATTACTTAATGATCCATATTTCACTAAAAGCTGAAGAAGTGTTTGCGTGGGGGCATCTTGCTGTTACCAATACCATGCTTTTGTCTACGCTGGTTTTGTTGCTTTTAGTATGCGGCGCGATTCTTTTGCGGCGACGCCTCACCAAGCGTATTCCGGGAGTTGCCCAGAATATAGTTGAACTCATACTCCTTGGCATATTGGGGATTATGGACACCGTACTTATTTCTAGGGAAAAGTCAGAACGGTATCTGCCGCTTGTCGCAACGATATTTATATTTATTCTTGTTTCAAATTGGATAGGCCTTGTGCCGGGCGTCGGATCTTTTGGCATACGCGAGGAGCATGGACTTATCCCGTTTTTCCGCTCGCCCGCAAGCGATTTGAATTTTACCTTGGCACTCGCGCTTATCAGCGTTATTACCATAAATATAATGGGAATGCTCGCAATTGGTATACGCCAACATATCTCGAAATTTCTTAATTTCAGGAGTCCGGTTGATTTCTTTATTGGCATCCTTGAATTTATTTCAGAAATTGCTAAGATTATTTCGTTCTCGTTTCGATTATTCGGGAATGTATTTGCCGGTAAAGTGCTCCTTGTTATTGTCGCATTCCTGGTTCCCATCATCATACCCGTGCCGTTTCTCTTTATGGAGCTTTTTGTGGGATTCATTCAGGCGTTTATCTTCGGCATGCTGACGCTGGTTTTTATAGCAATCGCGACAACGGAACATGAAAGGGTCGAAGGAATAAATAATATATAATAAATAAAATATAAAAATAAGGAAAGTTTTTTATTTATTATCTTTAATTTTTTATCTAGGTATATGGACATCGAATCAATTCGACTACTTGCAACTATGGCGGTTATTACGATCGGCACTATCGCGCCTGCAATCGCGATTGGGCTCATCGGATCAAAAGGGGCTGATGCGATCGGCAGAAATCCGGAAGCAGCTCCCAAAATCCAGACTGCAATGATTTTGGCAATTGCCTTCGCGGAAGCTATCGCTATTTATGCCTTGGTTATCGCGCTTATTATCAAATTCGTTAAATAGCAGATGTGAATAATGAGTGAACTTATTAGTCAGTTAGGCGTTGACTGGAGATCGCTTGCGAGCCAAGCGGTCAATTTTTTGCTTCTCTTGATCGCGCTTCGCCTTTTTGTCTATAAGCCGGTCCTAAAAATTTTGCGTGACCGGAAAACAAAAATAGAAGAAGGCCTTATAAAAGCCGAGGAAGCTGACCGCCGCTTGGGCGGAGTTGCTTTGAAAGAAAAGGAGCGGATGAAAAAAGCAGAGGAAGAAGCGCTTGCGCTTATGAGAAAAACGGAAGAGAAGGCAAAAAAGCTCGAAGCATTGATGCTCAAAGAGGCCGAAGAAAAAGAACGAGTGGCGCTCGAAAAAACGCAGCTAATCTTAAAGGCAAAGCAGGAGGAGATGGAGAAAGCGATGGAAAAAGAAGCAGCCCATATGGTAAAAAGCGCATTGTTCAAAACCGTTGAGATGAGGCCAAACGATATTGATGATGCGCTGATTGAGAAAGCAATTAAGCAGGTACAGAAAAGATAAAAAATATAAAATAGATTTACTTGATGAAATATACGCCGGAAACATATGCAAAGGCATTCGTAGAAGTAGTTGCCAGACATCCCAAAAAAGAGGATGGCCGGCTTTTAAAAAATTTTCTTGCTGCCCTCGAGAAAAACGGGGATAGCGGCGCCTTGCGCAAAATTATAGTGATAGCGGAAAGCCTTATGCTCAAAAAGACCGGCAATGTGAAATGGGTTCTCGA
>CAYIFL010000051.1:0-3733 GCA_964362685.1 uncultured Candidatus Saccharibacteria bacterium | reverse complement strand
CGCAAGCCCTGCTTTAATGAGTGGCAAAACATCATCCTTAGCATGGATAAATTTTTCAAGGTCGTTCAAAGCACGATGCATTTCTGGTACTGGTGGGGGTACAAAATGAGCATTATCCGGCCGAGTTCCGCCAATCCAATTTTGCGATTTACGAAATTCTCCCGGATCAGAAAAATGCGTTGCCCGCGCGCCGGTCATTAACTCCTTGTGAAGTTCACGCAAAAAACGCAATACAAACGGGAACCTCTCCAGTCGCGCGAGGCCGTAGTTGAGCGCTTTTATGTAGTGCAGGATATCGTCAACATCTTCGGGTATGTCCGAATCAATTTTTGCTTCTGCTTCAATAGCGTCAATCATGGTTGCCTTAGTTCCTTCAATCTGACTTGAGGAGGCGGCATCTTTACGGATATACATAAAGAGGGAAAAGTCCATGTCTGGCAAAAGCTGAGTAATGCCATCAAGTTTTCCTAAGAGTCGTGTTGCGGTGTCGTTTTTTCTCCCGATTGCCGGAGAAAACCCAAATCCGCCCTTGGACGGAAAAGGAGCTGGAATAAAAGCCTTAAAACCTTGCTTTTGCTGCTGTAATTCACCAATCTTTACCTTTGACATAATAGTTTACATCTTATTTTGAGATATATACAAAGTATATGCTTTTGTTTACATCTTGTCAAACTTGGAAACAAACCGGCCCATTGCCTAAACCCGCCACCCCTTCGACAAGCTCAAGACAAGCCGGTTGGCGGGTTTTTGGTGTTTGGTTCTTTTCGTTTGCAATGAATATTATGTTTTCCCCCGAATTATCCCATTTCTCCTCAAAAAATCAAATAAAAACGCCCGGCCGAGATGCATCACCTCCTTAGCCGGGCTAGTTCTGAAGATCAGCGCGGGTACCTAGTCGCGTAGCCAGCGCGACCATCTCCGCGCGGTTTTGGGATCAAGGCCGTATTTGGTTCGGCCCAGTTTTTCCATCTTCTTCTCGACTTCGGCCATAAGCCTCGCAGAAAAAACCTCACTCGCCTTTGCGCTCTTAACGCGCTTCCTCGGCATTGCACGCCTCCTCTCTTAGTATGAAACCCCCAAAAAACTAGAGCCGGCTCATGGCTTCCATTACTCGCTTTGTGAATACCTCGCGGGATTCGTCATCCGGCGAAAGGCATTCGCCGAATCGGACAATGATCTTTCTCCTGGGGACGAATCTCTTCCACCCCTCGAGGCCATACACCCGCATTGGCTTCACCGGCGTTTTCGTGAGGCACGCAAGATAGCCCAATCCGGATTTTGCGTTTAGAATAGCGCGGCTCCGCGTACCCTCTGGAAAAATCATGAGCACGGAACCATGTTGCAAAAGGTCAAGAGCAAACCGCAATGCCCTCCGATCTGCCTTCCCTCTCTGGATGGGAAAAGTGCCCAAAGCACTCATATACCATGCGAGCGGACGAAACCGAAACATCTCCTCCTTCGCAAAATACCAGGTTGCGTGCCTGTGCCCCACAAGCTTAAACCAGGCAACGGTACAAACAAACGGATCGATCATACTCGCATGTTTCGGCGCAAGAATGATGGCTTTCTGCCTCGGAAAATCCAGAAATCCCTGAATCTCAATACGGTAGAAGAGATTTGTTACGGCAGTCATGAGCCAACAGAGAGCCGGGTTGCGGCGACGCTCGTAGTAACGGTCAAGGATCATGACATATACCTCCTTCAAAGAACAATCAGTTTTTGGTTTTACTCACGAGGCCTATTGTAGCATAGAACATAGAACATGGAACATTAAGCATAAAACATGAAGCATGAAACAAATTTGCTGAAAACGGGAATAAAAAAAATCCCCCGACGTACGTCGGGGGATTTTTTCGCGTTATGTTCCTGTACTTGATTAAGGAGTTATGGTTGCTGCGCCGAGTGCATCTCCAATGCCCAGCGTGTCTTTTTTAAGCTCTGCTTTGTAGCCGTATCCGTACATAGTTAAATCTTTGTCCGTGTCAGCGTATAAATCGTCAAGCCCGATCCAATGCCCGAATTCGTGCGTTGCTATGTCTCCGATATCATACGTGCCGGCGACTCCGCCGCAGTCCGAAGCATAGGGCGTGGAGGACCACCTTAGGCGGCTGTTAAAAATCGTGTCGGATTCAACCTGCCCGCCGGTTACTGAATTATACCAAGTGTAGGTTACGGCAAGAGCGTTATTCGGAACTCTGCCCCACGCAATCAAATTCACGCCGTCAAATCTTGCGCGAGATGCAAACGTGGAACTGGTTGCGGAAACATCGATATTCGGATCAGCTGAATGCCACGTTGCCCATGCCGCGTCTACCGCGCTATACACCTCCCCCGCGCTTACTCCGGAAGGCAGTGCGGATTCATTTACTGAATACACTCTCGGTCCGGTTAGGCGCCAGCCAGTTTGGCCAAAGTCAGCAATCTGATCGTCAGTTGTGACAGAACAGGACGGAGAAGAAAATTGCGGCTTTCCGTTATCCGGTTTCGGGTAATGCACGAAAACCCGATAGTTCACTCCGTGCGGCAACGGCGTGCCATCAGTATCTAACACAGCCTTTGTCTGCGCCACGCCGAAGATCGGACTCATAAGCGCGATCAAAGCGAACGCTGATGCGATTTTTGCAAATTTATTTTTTGTCATTATATTTTATTTTCTCTTGGTGCGACCTTTATAGAAGATGGATGTGCTCAATAGTACCAAATTGAATGTAAACTATCAAACACAGAGCATGAAGCATTAAGCATGGAACATTAAATATGGATTATGAATAAAGCTTGTAAAAAAACAAAAACCCGCCACCCGGTTGACGGGTTTTTGCCGGTCTTTAATTTTCATGATCTACCAAGTAAGTTTTGAGAAACTTTTCTGTCGCGCGCACTGTTTCTTCTTTGAGTTTCGGATTTGATTCAGCTACCCACTTCGCAAAATTATAAAGTTCTTGGTTATCAACTCTTAACCATTTTTTATTTCTATATAGAAAGTAAAGCATGGCGGTCATTGCGATTCGTTTGTTGCCGTTCTGAAAGGGGTGATTTTTGACCATAAGATAAAAAAGGATTGCGGATTTCTCAATAAGTCCTTTATATAGTGTTTTGCCGCCAAATGACTGGAACGGAGCCATAAGACACCCCTCAAGAATATTGGGACGACGCGTAATAAAATCAGGGATTGGCTCATTCCATGTCATCATTTCACGCGCTAAGCTGTGCGCCACATATTCTACCTCGGTAGTCGTTAAAGATTTCATTCTTTACCAAGTAATTTTAATGTTTCACCGTATTCCTTGACTGTTTTTTTAACGGCTTTTTCTATTTCGTGCTTTTGGGTTTCTCGCAATACCGCACCGAGCACATCCGGCAAATCTTTTTTGTCTATAACAAAATTACGGCCGACTTTTACGGCTTCTATTTCACCGGATTTAATTTTTTTAAGCACGGCCTGTCGGCTGATACCGAGTATTCTTGCGAGTTCCAAAGTGGAAACTAAATTTTTGTCCATATGGAGCAATGCTATCATATGACAACTAATAAGTCAAAGGTTGTCATATGACAATCTATAGACAAAATAATCGCGTAAGTATCACGCAGATAATCGCGCATGAGATTTAGTTTAAATTTGAATCGGATATAGTGACTATAGCGAATTGTATCCGAAAATAGCTGGAAAATGAGAATAAAAGTGAATAAAACAGAAATCGAGCAATCTCTTGCTCGATCTCAATCAATGCTCCCC
>CAYIFL010000050.1:0-3964 GCA_964362685.1 uncultured Candidatus Saccharibacteria bacterium | reverse complement strand
TCAACCGAGAGACCGGTTTATGGGCCGCATAACCTTGATCAAGAGGCGGCTGGATAAGTGTCCAGTCGCCTGTTTTTTATTTTCATCTACAATATTCTCAATTCGATTTCTATGGAGACGATGAAAATATCCTGAGCCGCGCCGAAGGATTACCGCAATTTCTCTTTTACGTATTCCGGAAGCTTTTCGATTTTTATCCGTTCTTGTTTCATCGTATCGCGGTCGCGTACGGTTACGTCTCCGTTTTCGAGCGAATCAAAATCAATGGTGATGCAAAAAGGCGTTCCTATTTCGTCCTGCGCATAGTAGCGTTTTCCAATATTGCCGCGATCATCCCAGGCAATCATAAAATCTTTGCGCAGGTCGTCGTAAATTTCCCGCGCTTTTTTAACCAGTTCTGGCTTATTGGCTAAAAGCGGAAACACCGCGGCTTTGTAGGGTGCCAGTTTGACAGGTAATTTCAGAACTACACGATCTTTTTCTTCTTGGTATGCTTCGAGAAGCGTTATTAAAACCGAACGATCGATGCCAAATGTCGGTTCAATCACGTGCGGCCAGAATTCCTCTCCGGTATCCGGGTCTTTATACTTCAGATTTTGTTTAGAGAATTTTTCGTGATTTCGCAAATCAAAATCTGCGCGGTACGCCAATCCGTATAATTCTTTCTGCCCAAAAGGATATTCGTATTCGAAATCAATCGTTCTTTCTGAGTAATGAGCGCGTTCACCGTCGGGTATTTCAACTTCGTGAATTCTTTTGGGGCTGACACCCAATTCTTCGAGCCAGCCGTGCATTTCGTTTTGCCAGTAATCAAACCACTTTTTCCATTCTTCTTTACGCACGAAATATTCGAATTCCATTAAATCAAATTCCCGCGTGCGGAAAATAAAATTGCCCGGCGTTATTTCGTTTCGAAATACTCTACCCCGCGAAGCGATGCCGAAGGGCAATTTCTTCCGCGTGGTTTCTAGAACTTGTTTAAAATCAACAAACATTGCCTGGGCGAGCTCTGGGCGGAAGTAGGCAACGTTAGATTTTTCTTCTGTTGGGCCGATAAAAGTTTTAAACATTAGATTAAATTGTTTAGACGAAGACCAATTCCCTTTTATTTTACAACTCGGGCAAATAACTTGAGAAAGTTTCCGTAAGACAAATTCTTCGTGATCGATTTTCCCTTTTAGGGTTTCTGATTTTTCAATTCCAGACAAAGTTGTTTTGATATATCGTTCACTATCATCTCCTACTAATTCACCAACCCTATATCTAACGTGACACTTTTTGCATTCAATCAGGGGATCGGTAAAATTTTCAAGGTGCCCGCTCGCTTCCCACACTTTGGGGTTCATAATAAGAGAGGCGTCAATACCAATCATATCATCGCGACTTTGCACAAATCGCTTCCACCATAGTTGTTTGATATTGTTTTTTAGTTCGGTGCCGAGCGGTCCGTAATCCCAAGAGTTTGCGAGCCCGCCGTAAATTTCGCTTCCCGGGAACACAAAACCCCGCCTTTTACACAGGCTCACGATTTTTTCCATTACATTATTATTTTTATCGGCTTTATTCATAGCTGTTTATGTTGCATGCTTTATGCTCTATGTTCAAGTTCTATGTTCTACGGCTGAACTGTCCACTGGTTTTGGTTTACGGTTGGATCATTTGCAATTTGGCTTGTAAGCGCCGGAGCAGTCATGGTGATGGTTGAGCTTGTGAAAGTATCCGTCGCCGTCAGAGTTGTTTCGCCCATGAGCGGCATCACTTGTCCTGCTTGCGCTACGTTTGGCGTTGCCTCGATTTGGAATACTGCTTCAACCGGAGCGTTAACCACGCCTTTATTCGCAACAATTTTAGCGATTGCCCAGCGTACTTGGCTTGTCGATGCATCATACTGTGGCGTACTGCTCCCCATATTTGATTTTACGATGCCGGTAAATCTCACGCCAGGCGCAAGCGTTGCTTCTATCTCTACTCCTGCGGCATCGGTTGCGTAATTCACGAGCTTCAAATTGATAACGAAGGTCGTAGCTGTATTCACTTTTGGCGGAACCGGACCCGTGTTTTTAATCTGGCCGGTTGGGTCAGTATAGAATGCTTGGCTCTGCAGGGTCGTGCTTCCGGCAACTTTGGTTACTAAATGCCCCAAAGAAATGGTTTTATCAGTGGAAACATCATACACGGTAGGCGAGGTAATTTGCGCATCAAGAGACAAGGTAAAATTTTTGTCAGCTAATCGCCGGATGGGGTAGGTGTTTTTTGTCCGAATGGAAAAGCTAACACTGCCTTGACTCCCGGGCTGTACAAGTCGCAAGTCCGGCACCGTACCCGCATTCCAGATAATCGTATTATCGATTGAACTAAAAGCACCGTTAGTATTCATCGTTGCAAAATCAAACATCTCGCCGTTCAGTTTTACCCGCAGAGCTACGTCGTTGAACCCAATATCCGAATCATTATTTTTATAGGTGATCGTGTACTGCAGAGTATCGCCGGGATGCGCCACGTAATTCGGTTGATTGTTTACCGCGAGAGCTAAAGAGAGCGAGGAGGGCTTGATAGTAATTTTTGCGGATTTTTCATCAATAATTTTCCCATCGGTTTTTACAATACCCCTTATTGCAAAAAACGATTCTTCCTCGCCCAATATGGTTCCGGTAATGGTTATAATTCCCTTTCCGCCGGCA
Source organism: uncultured Candidatus Saccharibacteria bacterium (assembly GCA_964362685.1). Lineage (GTDB taxonomy): Bacteria > Patescibacteriota > Minisyncoccia > UBA6257 > UBA9933 > CAYIFL01. Next base: position 1,283 of record CAYIFL010000050.1, on the reverse strand, counting down.
TCAAGGTTGTCAATTGCCCATGTGGCAGTGCCTTTGGTTGGTTGTGGGACCGCTTTTGCGAGCTTAAATGCGTTCGGCAGTGCGAGCTCGATTTGCACGTGTGGGAATTTTATCACTGAATTATTTGCGTACGCAACCGTGATCTCAAACGGCTCGCCATTCAGTACTTTTTCGGGGGTAGCCATATCAAGCTTGATAGCCGGCTCCCGTACCGCGATATCAGCTATCGCGCTTTTTTCAAAGCGAACTTTGGGACCTAAACTTGGCGGATAATACGAAACCCGGGCTTCAAGGCGCTTCAGGGTATCGTTATCGTGTGCTCCAAACACCACCAGAGGAATTTTTGTTATGATATTTTGTCCTGGCGCAATGTCTCCCAGATCTTTGGTTATGGTCCGTTTGGCGTGATCTTCAGATGAGAACACATTCTCCGGCAGGGCAATGCTTAAGATAGCGTCTTCGGCAGCACGGTCAGATCTATTGGTAAAGCTTGCCTCAGCTTCAAACGGCACGCCGGTTAATATCGTGGCTGGCGCGCTTAAGGTAAGAGACATATCGTTCCCTCTTGTGTATTGATAGAGAAAAAAACCGCCGAAGCCGATTAAAAGCAGGGCGCCCGCCATCAAAATCCAAAAAATCCACTTTCCATAGCGGCCGATGCCCGGAAAAAGATTTGCGATAAAACTCTCCTGCGCATTCTGTGGTTCTTTGCCCCAGCTTTCCGGAACGGATGTTTTTTTCGCTGGCTCATCTGCCTCAGGGCTTCTCAAATCAAGCATGTCCGGCTTTTTCGCATCTTTATTTTCTTCTCGTATATTGGAGGAACGAGAGGTGTATAATTTTTTTTCGAGGTCTTTGAGCATGCGCTTCGCTTATAGCAACACGAATCTACGAATACACACGAATGCCACGAATACGTATTCGTATATTCGTGTGCCATTTGTAATTGGTGTCGCTTTATCCTATTGATACTACCTCATTTTTGCCGATTGTGCGAGCACAGCTGCCGCAGAGAAAAACCTGTTCTTTTGGAGAGAAATATTTGATTGTTTTATTTTTGCATATGTCACACGTGGCAAAGTCCGGCGCAAAGCCCAATAGCGCAAGGAGCGGTTTTAAGGAAAATCTATCCTCCTTAATTTCCTCAAAACTTTTTTTCAAGGTAAGCCATATTCTTTTGTCTTGAAGCGTTTCAAAGGTCATCTCTTTTATAAATTGCAGGAGCTCGATCGCGCGGGGAGATGCTTCGAAGCGCCGGATTAAAAGCGCATCCACAATTTGGA
>CAYIFL010000049.1:0-4264 GCA_964362685.1 uncultured Candidatus Saccharibacteria bacterium | reverse complement strand
TCAGCTTATCTTTCGCGATGTTATTTTCTCTTCTCTGCAAATCAGTGAATACAGCTTAATTGCATTTTTATTTTTTGCCGCAATAGAAGAAATCCTGAAATTCACGGTTGCGTATTGGGCAATCCATAAGAGCAGGTATTTCGATGAGCCGATTGATGCGATGATCTATATCCTGACTGCCGCATTGGGTTTTGCTCTTGTTGAAAATGTTGCGGTTGCGGCAAGCACCGGAAATCTTTCGCAGGCCATTGCCGCGGTTATCCTACGGTTTGTAGGCGCAACCCTTCTTCACGCCCTCTCATCTTCTGTTATAGGCTACTATTGGGCGCGGAGTATCCTTGAAAAAGGCAAACACCGCTTATCTTTTTTCATAGCCCAAGGTTTTGCTCTTGCAGCTATCTTGCATGGCGTTTTCAATTACCTTATAATGTCCACAAGGGATATACTCGTGTATCCGACGATTTTCCTTATACTCATCGCGCTTTATGTATTTTGGGATTTCGAACGGATAAAAACCGCTAAACTGACGCCAAACTAAAAACGCAAAACAGACGCTAAACCTAAAAAATTCCGCGTCTGTTCCGCGTACTGGTTCTGCGTCAGTTCCGCGCTTATTACCATGGACAAAGAATCAAAAAAATTTTTCGAGAGATTATCCGGCGTCAAATCGCAGGATGAAGACCTTGACGAAGCAGGACTAGAAGAGGAGAAAACTGAAACCGATGACGCTGACGATGAGAGTGGCGATGAGAATGGCGGAACTGATATCGAGGAGGATATAGAGGGCCAGCTTACGGTTGACGTCTATGAGACGCCGGATTCTTTTGTTATAAAATCCGCGGTCGCAGGAGTAAGCTCTGATAAACTTGATATTTCCATTACAAACGACGCGGTAACAGTAAAAGGAGAACGCAGTTCGGAAGAAAAGATAAAAACGGATACCTACCTGCACCGCGAGTGCTACTGGGGACGGTTCTCACGATCTATCATTTTGCCGCAGGAAATCGATCCGGACAGGGCAAGAGCATCCTTAAAAAACGGCATCTTAAAAATTGAACTCCCGAAAATCAGTAAAGCGAAAAGTAAAAAACTGAAGGTGAGATTTGAATAGATGACCGATTGGTATCACATTTTATTCATTCGTTTTCTTGTTCAAATCAGCCTTAATCGCGTCAATAAACATTTTGCTTCCGGCATATTTGTCGAGCTGGTCGGTTGTGGGCCCTTTGTCCAATATCGTTTCAAACAGATACTCAATCTCCGCATCGCGAATATTTGAATTATTCTGGCTTAAATAATCTTTATAGGTGCTGGTACGAACTAAAGCAAGCCGCGCGGTGTTCAAAGACACGCCTCCGTACGTAAACTGAAGAATAGTGTCAGAAGGCGGCTCTTTGCCGTATACCGCCCTCCCAAGTTGTTTTAATGCTTCTCCATAGCCGTTTTTATCACGTATCTTCGCCAAATAATCCTGATACTCTTTTGATTTGATAAATTCGAAGCGCAAAGCTGTTTTATCATAATCCTGGTCCAGCCATTTTTTGACTTGATCATCAGACGCATCAACACTCATCAAAACGCTATAGAGATTCACAATCTGGCTCCCTTTCTGGCTTGCGATCCTCGCGCCTATTTCTGATTCGTTGGAGGCGGTTTCCTGCACGGCAGTCGTACGGCTAATTGACTGAATTACCGAAAGAGAATCAGTAAAAACCGTCCTCACCTGCGGAATTGCCAAAAACGGAATAAACTCAAAAAAGCTGTTTAGCACAACGCCAAGCGCTACGGTAAAAACCGCGAGGAACACCACAAGGGCCGCAACGAATTTGTGGGACTTTATTTCTTCTTTTTCTTCGATCCTCTGCATTTCAACCCACGTGCGCTGGCGCATTCCCTCAGCCCGCTCAGCATATGGCATAGTGGAGAGCGCATGCTCATCTGTTTCTTCCAGTTTCCCGTCGCGCAGAGTCAAAATGCGGTCTGCTTTCTTCGCAATTTCCAGATCGTGCGTTACAAGGACCACGGATACTTTTTTATCTTTGGCGAGTTGCGTCAACAGATCCGCAAGTTGCGCGGCATTTTGGCTGTCGAGATTAGCGGTCGGCTCATCGGCTAAAATCACAAACACGTCCTTTGCCAACGCGCGGGCGATGGCAACCCGTTGCTGCTGGCCGCCGGATAATTCGCTCGGATATGATCTGAATTTTGTTGCCAGGCCAAGAAGCGTCAGCATCTCTCGCGCTTTCCTTCGGGCTGTTCCCCACGATACCCCGCCCAAAAGAAGCGGCAGCATAACATTCCCTTGGGCGCTCAACTCGGGAATTAAGTTAAAAGACTGGAAGATGAATCCGAGGTTTTTCATCCTGAATGTGTCCCGCTCTGTTTCGCTCAAATTATCGATTCGATCGCCGTTAAAATAAATCTTCCCGGAATCAACGTAATCAATAAGTCCCAGCATGCTCAAAAATGTCGTCTTGCCTGATCCGGAAGGGCCGATGATGGCTATGGTTTCTGCCACGCGCAAATCAACCGATACGTTTTGCAAGGCGTGCACTGTTTCTCCGCCAAGCGTAAACGTGCGGTTTACTTCCCGAATCTCGTAGATATGCTCTGATTTTAATATGCGCTCTGTGTCGCTTAGCCTCTCCATAAAATCCTAATAGGCACTTTTTTAGCGGCGCGCCATGCCGGATAAATACCCGCAACAAGCGTTATGACAAAAAATAAAAGCGCCGACCAGAAAATGAGGTTGAAATTGATAACGGTCCGTAAGTCGCCCAAAACAAGAATAAGCGGCTTCGTTGCAAAATGTCTGTGGATTGCGTAAAAAAGGGGCGCTCCCACCAGCATACCGCTTAAGGTGTACACAATGGCTTCAGCAATGAAGAATGCGATGATAAACGAAGCGTCAGTTCCAAGAGACCTAAGAGTCGCGATTTCCTTGCGTTTTCTCTCGGTATTGATGCTTATAACCACAAACATAACCGTTGCCGCGGCAAAAAGAGAAATCGCATTAATCAAATTTGACACAACAGAGAACGTGTTAATGATGTCCTGGACGTAGAGCGCTTGCTCATCCCAGGAATACACGTGAATCGGCAACTTGAGGTTGTTAATTTCATCTTTGACAGCCCCGATATTGTTTACCGTATCAACCTTTATCACATACCCCGAAACCTCATCGGAAAGCGACAGGAGATTTTCCGTTTCTTTTCTTGAAAAATATACGTACCGGTTGGATACGATATTTTTTGTATCCGTAATGCCTACCACCGTATATTCCCTTAATCTGCCGGCGGAAGTTGTAATTTCAACTTCAGCACCGACCTCTATTGCTTTTCCGTCATCCGTTCTGCCATCCAGATCATCGGCAATTGACCTTCCAACCACCACACTATCTTCCGAATCGGTTTCGAAAAAATCTCCCTCAATGATATTTTTTGATAAAACCGAAACGCTATTTTCCTCTTGTTCAACAACGCCTGCCCCTAAGGTCCCAATCGCAAAATCTTTATAGGAAACCTGAAGCGGCAATTCCAGTCTTGCCGCGATGCCCGTTACGTGCGCTTGCTCTTGAAGCTTATCGAGTGTTTCTGATGCGTTGCCGATATATTTATCATCCCCGGTTGGCTTTACGATGATATGGCCGTAGGTGTTAATAACGCTGTTCTGGAGAATCTGCCTGAAACCGGCAAGTAGAGACGAAGAAACAAAAAATCCCAAAAGAGAAAAGGCAAGGGCGGTTGCCACCATAAGAACCATGCGGAAATTCCGCGTCAGATCCTTGAAGGCATAATACAAAAGCGTTCTGGGATGTAATTTTTCCATACGTGCTCGAAGCTACTGGCTTACGCGCGCATTTGCGCTAATCCACATTTTCAATTTATTTAAAATGTCGCCCAGGGCGGTTTGCGCTATCGGGATTTCTACTGGTATGTCAACGCTAACCGGAGAGATTCCTTTAATGGTTATAGTTTTTTTGATAGGGACCGAAACCGTCGTATTGATCGGCACCGAGGTATTGATGGGAACCGGTATGGTCACTTGGCCTATTACCGGAATCGTGACGGGCACCGCAACCGACGCGTTAATAGGAACGCTTGTTTGTATTGGCACGCTTATGGTTTCGTTAATGTCAAAACTTGCGCTCACCGGAACATTTTGCTTGATGTGGGCAGTATACGAAATCGATTCGGTCTGGGCATTGTCGAGCGCCGCAACAATATCGCTTTTCATCGCGCTCGGGCTCTTCGGCTACCTCATC
>CAYIFL010000048.1:0-4400 GCA_964362685.1 uncultured Candidatus Saccharibacteria bacterium | reverse complement strand
GGCAGAAACCACGAGCCAGTATTTAACGATGGGCAGCTTGGTATTGGGGGAGGGCCGGATCCAGACAAGATCATGGGATGGTCAGGATGGCAAGAAAAATTACCGAACGGAAATCGTTGCTGAACGAGTCCAATTTGGGCCAAAAGGAGCCGGAGGATTTGGCAGGGGTGACGCAAATCTTGGGCAGGGAGGATTCGCGAATAAGGCGAATTTCAAGCCCGTATCCCAGCCGGAGGCGATTCCCGAGATTGATATAAATGAAGAGGTAAGTCCGGAGGATTTACCATTTTAAGGGAAGATAATCAGAACGTAATGTAGTCCCCCGCGCGGCTCGGGACGCTGAGTTTTATAGCTAAATTTAGTGGAAGATAAAAATATAGAAATTAAAACGATATCAAGATTATAAAAACCAAAGGTAATCGTTTCGCCCGCAAGGAGCAATCTTTTATAAAAAGATTGCAATTGTAAGGCGTAGATAAAAATCGCGCATGCAGTGCTTTTTCTGTTCACAAAATACGAAAACGATTGACTATAAGGAAGTTGAGCTTCTGAAGCGCTTCACGTCCAGTCAGGCAAAAATTATCGATCCCCAACATACCGGCGTGTGCGCCAAGCACCAGCGGATGCTCGCGAGGGCTATTAAGCGCGCGCGTGTGATGGGACTGCTTCCTTTCGTACGAAGGTAATTTCCAATTATCAATTCACAATTTTCAACAAATCAAATACCAAAACATTTTGAAAATTGAAAATTTAAAATTGAAAATTCATAAGGTATGGATCTTTCATTTTTCAATCTCATTCACGGGTTAGCGGGGAGAGCAGCTATTCTTGACTGGGTGGGCATTTTTCTCGGGGCATATCTTGGTTATGCGCTTATCATCGCGTTCCTCCTCCTCCTTTTTAAAGAAAAGAGATGGAAGACGCAGTACTACTTTTTTTCTCTTACTGCGCTTTCTGCGCTTTTAAGCCGCGGCATCATTGCCGAAAGCATGCGCTTTTTCTATCTGCGGCCCCGGCCATTTACGTCGCTCGGATTTTCTCCTCTTATTAGCGAAGCCCCCCTCGGATCATTTCCTTCTGGGCACGCTTCCTTTTTTTTCGCGCTTGCGATGGCAGTATATCTTTTTTCGAAAGCGAAGCGCGTAAATGGAAATCGGCGCATTGTTCAGGGATGGAGCATTCTATTTTTTGCCGGAGCGCTTCTTATCGGCATCGGACGGATCTTCGCCGGTATCCACTGGTCATCAGATATTGTGGGAGGAGCATTTTTTGGTATTTTGAGCGCGGTGCTTATTCAAAAGATGCTGCCAAAGCTACCCCAGACGTAAGGTACTATCTAGAATTTTCAATTTACAATTTTAAATTTTCAATCAATGAATTAATGAGAATTGGAAATTAATGCTTATTGTAGATACTCACGCCCATCTTAATTTTCCCCACTACGATGATGATCGAGATGATGTCATAAGGCGCGCCCTCAAAGCCGGCATCTCGATGATTAACGTTGGCTGTGACTATAACTCATCGTCTCTTGCGGTACTCCTTGCAAAAAAATATCCGAACGGGCTTTTTGCGGCTGTTGGGTTGCACCCCACGAATGTATTAGTGGGCGATGCTCTTGAGGCAGATGCGAATTCGGAACACGAAAAAGAAATTTTCGATTTTAGAGAATATAAAGAGTTGGTGGCGCAAAGCGATAAAGTGGTTGCAATCGGGGAAACAGGGTTGGATTATTATCGGCTTCCGCAGGAGGCGGAGGAAATTATTGGAGCGCAAAAGGATACGTTCAGGCACCACTTATCTTTGGCTGAAGGCGCAGGCCTTCCGGTTATTATTCACGTGAGAGACAAAAATAATTCTTTAAGAGCACATAAAGATGCCATCAAAATTTTAGAAGAGTGGGGCAAGGAGCATGGGTCGTTTGGCGGCGTTATCCATAGTTTTTCCGGAAACGCAGAGCAGGCGAGAAAATACCGCTCGCTCGGATTCAAGATTGCCTTTAATGGCATCATCACTTTTAGCCGCGACTATGATGCGGTTATAGAAGATACGCCGCTTCAAGATATTCTACTTGAGACTGACTGCCCGTTTTTGACTCCGGAGCCGCATAGGGGCAAAAGAAACGAGCCGTCTTATATTATAGAAGTTGCCAAAAAAGTAGCGGAACTGAAGAATATTTCGTATAAAGAAGTTTCGGAGACGACGTCAAAAAATGCGAAGATGCTTTTTAGCTTGACATAAGATGCTTTTCGGCGTAGGTTTAAAGCATAAAGAGTCCGCCGTTGCGCGGGCTTTCTTTAAAAGAACATAACACGAATGTACGAATCATACACGAATCCACGAATGACGTATACAGATTTATTCGTGGCATTCGTATGCATTTGTAGATTGGTGTTTTATTATGTTGAACTTAAAAGAACTTAATCGCGCCATAGATCAGATTGTCAAAGAAAAAAACATCGATGCGGATGCTGTACTTGGCGCAATCGAAGCAGCGATTGCATCAGCCTACCGCAAAGAATACGGCAAAAAGGGAGAGATTATAAAAGCCAAGATCGATCTAAAAATCGGCGCTCTTAAGTTTTGGCAAGTGAAAGTGGTTGCTGATGAGACCACCGTGCGCTTTAAAGAGGAATCTGAATCGCAGAACGACGCAGACACCACGCAGACCAACGCAGAAGTAAGTCCGCGTAAGTCAGCGTTAAGTCAGCGTGAGTCCGCGCTCGCGGAAGAAGGCGAGGACGTGCTGCCTGTGTATAATCCCGATCGGCATATTTTGCTTGAGGATGCAAAAAAACTAAAGAAGGACGCGGTGATTGGCGATGAGCTTGAGTTTCCTCTCGAAGAGCATGATGAATTCGGCAGAATCGCAAGCCAAGCCGCAAAACAAGTTATTCTGCAGAAATTGCGGGAGATTGAGCGCGAGTCAGTGAAAAAAGAATATCTCGGCAAAGAAGGCGGGGTCGTAACCGGTATTGTGCAGCGCATTGAACGCGGCAATGTGTATGTGGATTTAGGCAGGGCGGTAGGCATTATGTTTTATAACGAAACGATTCCCGGAGAGCATTATCGGATTGGCGAGCGCTTGCGGTTCTATTTGGCTGCGGTACAGGAAGAGACGAGAACGCCTGGCGTTATTCTTTCACGTTCCCACCCCAAATTCGTTTCGGAATTATTTACTATGGAGGTGCCGGAAATCCAGGAAGGACTCGTGCAGATAAAAGCTATTGCACGGGAGCCGGGAAGCAGAACAAAAATTGCGGCAGTTTCGACAAGCGACGGCATTGATCCGGTCGGCTCTTTGGTGGGCCAGCGCGGCACGCGGGTAATGTCTGTCACGAACGAACTCGGCAATGAAAAGATAGACGTGATTGAATGGTCTGAAGATCCGGAAAAATTTATTGCCTCCGCATTGTCTCCCGCAAAAGTACGAGGGGTTGAAATTTTGCCGAGGAGAGAGGCGCGCGTACTTGTTCCGGAGGACCAGTTGAGCTTGGCAATCGGCAAAGGTGGACAAAATGTCCGTTTAGCTGCTAAATTAACAGGATGGAAAATCGATGTGCGGTCCCAATCCCGCCCGGATATTATGCAGGAAGGAGGAGTAGCGGAGTTGGCAGAAGGGCAGAAGGAGGCAGAGGCGCAGGGGGAGGCAGGGGTTGAAGCAGTGGCAGCTCTAAACGAAAAAGAAGCTGATGATAAAGCCTCGTCAGAGGAAATTCAACAGAAGGAGCCAACAGAGTAGATTTTGATTTTTAAATTTTAAACTAATGAGCATTTACTACTTAACCATCGGTCCAGCAGTACTCGCCATACTCTATAGCGCGTCTATCATCTTTTGGTTGAATAAACAGCCCAATGGCGATCAAGAAATGCAGGAAGTCTCTGCAGCAATCAGGCAAGGGTCTTCTGCGTATTTGAATCGTCAGTACCGCAGCGTTGCGGTTGTTGCCATTATCCTGGCTTTGGCGCTCTGGTATTTTTTGGGAAGCATAACTGCCCTGGGATTTTTGGTTGGCGCGATTGCCTCAGCTCTCGCAGGCTATATCGGCATGACGATTGCGGTGCGCTCGAACGTAAAAACAACCGAGAGTGCAAAAAAAGGCTTAAAAGACGCATTAACATTAGCTTTCCGCGCCGGATCAGTCACGGGATTTTTAGTGGTTGCCTTAGCACTTTTTGCTGTAAGCATCTTTTATTTTCAAACGCATGATTTGCGCGCGTTGATTGGCTTGAGTTTTGGCGCAAGTTTGATTTCTGTTTTTGCCCGTTTGGGCGGCGGCATTTATACCAAGGCTGCTGATGTTGGCGCTGATTTGGTTGGAAAAGTTGAAGCAGGCATTCCGGAAGACGATCCGCGAAATCCCGCGGTTATTGCCGATAATGTGGGAGATAATGTCGGC
>CAYIFL010000047.1:0-4588 GCA_964362685.1 uncultured Candidatus Saccharibacteria bacterium | reverse complement strand
CGAATTTTTGTTTGAGAAGAGCCAGAAACTTTTGATGATCCGCTTCGGAGACCGCCTCCATCCGGGCGATCAACGTGTTCGTACTCGTATCGGCATATACGGCGACACCTTTCACTTTTAACTCATCGCTTAAAAACGCGCGTAGCTCTTCCTGGGTTGTGGCGCCTTGGTTAATTTTCAACTGCCACATAGTCCCACCGCGAAAATCAATGCCAAAATGCAGCTGCCAAACAATACCTGCCGCAATAGCAACAAGAACCAGTGCACCCGCAATGGACAAAAATATATTTCGATGAGAGATAATGGCAAACATAGTTAGTATAAGATTTACCCGTAGACAACGCGCAAGAGCGTTCTCGTTACCGTAATCGAACTGAACATACTTATCAAAACACCAATGAGCAGTGTGAGCGCAAAACCCTGCACAAAACTCGTAGTGAAAAAATATAAAATAACAGCGGTAATGATGGTTGAGATGTTAGAATCGCGGATAGACGGCCACGCGCGCCTGAATCCTTCTTCCATTGCTCCTATTTTTGCCAAACCTTTTTTCATTTCTTCTTTGGTCCGCTCAAAAATCAGGACATTCGCATCAACGGCCATACCAATCGAAAGAATAAAGCCAGCAATGCCTGACAAGCTCATGGTGACTGACGTAATCTTAAAAATCGCAAGCGTGAGCATAATATATATAAGCAAGGCAATGGATGCCAAAAATCCCCAGCTCCGGTAGTAGAGGCACAGGAAGATCATAACAAGAAGCGTGCCCACTGCTCCGGCCACAATCGCGTCTTTCAGAAATTGGGATCCAAGGGTCGCGCCAATCGTTGATTGGCTCACTAAATTCACTGGTGCAGGCAAAGCGCCGGCATTCAGGAGATTCACAAGCGCCTGCGCTGATTTTACATCCATACCGGTTATAACCGCATTGCCGCCGGGGATGCGCTCGTTCACCCGCGCGTGAGAAACAATCTGATTATCAACCAAAATATCAAGAAATTTGCCGACATTCCGCGCGGTAATATTTTCAAAGAGCTTTGCGCCATCCGCGTTAAAGCGAAGGGTTACCTGCGGTTGCCCTATTTGCTCGTCGCTCGTAAGGCCGGCAGACACCAGATACCTGCCGGTCAACTCCGTTGCCATGATATTTGTCGTACTGCCGACTTGCTCCTCTTCCGCAAAAACGAGAAGCGCGGTCCGGCCAATCTGGGAGATTGCCTCCTCGGGATCTTTAATGCCGGCAAGCTCGACAATAATCTGGTTCCTGCCGCCAGACTTGCTTAAAACGACATTCGGTTCACTCACACCAAAAAGATTCACGCGATTTTCCATAATATCGCGAAGGCCGCTTAGAACCGATGATTGATCCCCGGAGGAAACGCCTGCTAGATCAACCTCATAGACCAGATGCGAACCGCCCACAAGATCCAAGCCAAGGCGCCAGGGAGAAAAACGCGTACCAAACGCAAGGGGGCCAATCCCCCTGCCGAATACCGCAGTGTTGGGATAAACAAAAAAACCGGCAAGCGCGGTCACAAAAATGATCGCAATTAAAATGACGAAGTTTCTATTCAAGATAGAGGATGGTTTACTGCAGGATACCGCTATGCAACCACTTCCACTTCACAAACGCCTGCCACGCATGCCAATTCTCTCGCTCCCTGCGTCTCATCCTCTCTTTCATAAATCATAATTTGAGAAAAGTCAATGGAGGGGAACCGCTCTTTCATTTCCGCGTAGCGCTCTTCGGTAATCTCTTCGTAGGGCGCAAGGGCATAGATATGATCCTTGCCCTCCCGCGGCAAGAAGGATAATCCGCCGAGCATATCCCAATTAGTATAGAGCCAGTTCGCGACTTCAATCCATTCGTTCTCGCCGACAGAAATAGTAACAGACGGATTGTGTTCGGTATAATTTGCCTTAACCATCTTCCAGTAGTCAAGCTGTTCCACCGCAGTCAGATCATTTTTGAAAATAGTTCCGTCCGGAGCCTGCACGGGAAATTCCAAAACATAGGTGCTTGCTGATTCCATGCTCTGTCCGACTTCCGGGTGGTACGGCATTTTTTGGTCCTTCACCATCTGGAACAGGGCATCGCTCGCGGAAATCCGGACCCGCCGGATATAATATTTGCTGTGGCGCGGATGCATGCCGGAGGACACATCGGCAAACTGGGAAGTATTGCCTGACGGCTTGGTGCACGTAATCGCTGTTGAGGGATTAATGCCAAAGCGCGCTGCGTACTCTTCATTAACGGTAATTGCCTTCTCGCGCATTTTTCGAAGGGTCTCGGGATTGCGCACTACTTCTGAATCCCATTGCCCGTCGATTGAAACGCCGAGCAGCCGCTCATCATCACAATTTTTCTTCCATTCCGGAGAAATATAGCTGAAATTCGTTAGTGTTGACTGATACGTACCTAAAATCGTTGCGAGCCGCGTTTTTTGGAGCAGGGTTTCCTCTGTATCTTCTTTTCGCGCAATAACATTTGTCAGATTACAGAATTGCTTGCTTTTCAGGTTGATTTCGCCGCAGGGATTTAAGCCGCTTGTTGCCGCATCGCGCTCGAACACGTTCCATCTGCGCTCCGGCATCTGGTGCTTCAATCCGCCGCGGTTAAAAATACCGCGCTCGCCTGATCCGCTCCGCGCAAGAGAAAGCCATTCGTCCAAAAATTGCTGCGCGGTTGGTTTCTCATTGTACGCCACTGAATTATTTGCCATACTCCGCTGCGGCTCTGTCAAATAGAACTTTCCATTTTTTGCTCGGCGCATATCTTGATCATCTAAATCAGAAAGGGAAATAAGAGCGGTGCGCCGCACGCCGCCGGCAACCACAATCTCTCCCACCTTACAAACAATGTCGTGCACGTCGATGGGCTCCAGCCTCCTTCCTTGTTTTGCTAAAATTTTTCTTCGCGCGAATTCCAAAAGATCGCGCAGGGGCCCTGGCCCGGAACTTTTTCCGCCCATAACCCGCAAGCGCGCGCCTGCTGGCCGCACCGCGCTATAATCAAACTGGACATCTTTGCCGTCAAACCATGCGCGTAGCCCGGCAGTCAAAGCATCTCCCCATCCTTCTTTGCTGTCGCCGATAACGTGCATAGGCAGCATCTCGCCTGTCTGGCGCTTAATCTGCGGAAGCATCTGCACATTCTGATACTCAACGGAAAAACCAACGCCCAATCCCGACATTGCAAGAAACATCACCTCGGCAAAATCTTCGAGCCCAGTGATCGCGATGTATGAACAGTTATACGCAGTCGCGTGATTCTTCCGGCACGCTTCGCCTGCAGCCCAAAGGAGCCGCATCGACGGCATAATCTTTTGCTCAAGAATCGCCTGCCGCAACTCTCCGTATTCCTCTTCGGATAATTTCTCGCCGAGATTTTCGCGCATGAAACTCATATACCGGTCAACGGTCTCAATCCATGTTTCCCGCCGGCCTTCAGATTCAATCCACCGGGAGTAGGTCCGGTAATACACAAACTCGCTTAAGGGGTTCCTGAGATATTTTTTGCTTTCTTCGACAAGCCGCTTTACTTTTTCCGGGACTTCGCGGTTCTGATCCCGAATCTCTGCCCGCTTCTGCCGGTAAATAATATATGCCTTGGCGGTTTTTGCGTAATCAAGCGTTATGAGGGCTGTTTCAACCACATCCTGGATCTCTTCGATGCCCAAAATATAGCCGGGCAGATATTTCCGGCGCAATTCCTTCATAGCGCGGTCTTTAACCCTGGTTGCATCCTCAACAGCGCCCTCACCGGACACTGCCATGCCTTTTAAAATCGCCCTCGTAATTCGATCCTCTTCAAAGGGCACCATACGGCCGTCCCGTTTCTTGACTAGTTTGAAAAAATCTGTTCCTAATATTGCGTGCGTCGTCTGTGCTGTTTGTTCGGCCATAGGTTTGTATAAAAAATTATTTTTTATTGGCGTGATACTTATTCTCGATGAACGGAAATTATTTTTCAATGTGGATAACTTTTTTTTATCACACAAAAAAATGAAAAAGCAAGTCAAATGCGCGTAAAAAAATCTTGGATGGTTTTTACAGCATAAAATAAGCCATCTTAGGCCTATGATGTCAATATAGCAAGGGCCCTAATGGCTCCTCTTGCGTTTTCTCCGTAAGAAAGCAGGTATGTCCCAAACCTCTTCCGGGTTTTCGCGTTGAGTGACGGGTTCCGGCTTCTGCTTCTCATCAAAGAGAGAAGGTTCTTTGTGCTCCTTCTGTATCTTCCCTTCATCTGAAAGACTCTCTGTGTTCTCCTCACCTGCTTTTGCTTCCCGGGTGGAATCCGCTGGCCTTTTTAAGGCGCTTCCGGTAAAAAGCGATGGCGTAAGAACGCCTCTGCTAAAAATGCCGTTAAAACCAGTTGCAACAAGGGTTACCTTCACCTGCCCTTTCCGCAATTTCCGGTCATGATGGGTGCCGAAAATAATTTTTGCCGAGGGATCAACGTTTTCAGCAATCATTTTTGCGATTTCATTTACTTCATTCATTTTTAAATCGCGATTGCTTGAAATGCTGAAGAGAATACCCTTTGCGCCGTCGATCGAGATCTCGAGGAGCGGCGAATTCAGGG
>CAYIFL010000046.1:0-4605 GCA_964362685.1 uncultured Candidatus Saccharibacteria bacterium | reverse complement strand
TGGCGGCAATATGGGCATTCGCGAAATTTCCCACGGCGAATACGATGCGTGAAAAAAGCGGGGGCTGCACACTCGACGACAGAAAAACGCTCGAAATCTTCGGGAGCGCAAACATCACGAGAAACATCAGCATCGCGGAAGCGGCAACAAGCAAAATCAAGGGATACGTAATCGCCGCTTTTATTTTTCTTCGGAGCTCCTGCTCTTTTTGCAGAGAGACGCTCAATTCATCAAATACGTTTTCCAGATTGCCGGATGCTTCGCCGGCTTTGATCAAATTGACAAACGCCGAAGAGAAATACCGTGGATATTTTGAAAACGTGAGATAAAACGGCTGGCCTTTTTCGAGATTGCTTCGAATCTCCAAAAGCAATGTCTTGACCGCGACTTTTTCAAAATCATCTATTAAAATATCAATTGCTTTAAAGAGGTCTGTGCCCACGCGCAACATAAGCGCCAGGTACTTTGTCAAAAATACTTTATCATCAACGGTAATTTTCTGGCCGAAGAGCCGCTTCCCCAAAGTCTTCGACCCTCCTTCCGCAACCTTAAGGGTAATAGGCCGCATCCCGCGGTTTGCTAAAATCGCCAAAACATCGTTAGGGGTTGCGGCATCAATGTCGCCCTCTGTCACTTTTCCATCATGTTGCGCGGCGATGTAGTGAAAGTACATATGATAACACGAATCTACCCGCCCGACTCGCTTCGCGAATCGAAGCGGGCGGGCAAATTACACACGAATGCCACGAATATATTCGTTCGTATTCGTGTTATTACAGACTCATATCCGTTCCCAGTTCATACCAGCATTGGTTTTCAAGATACGTGGTGCAGTTATTTTTGATACCGCCGTCGTTTTTCATCGTATCTTTATACTTTGTGCTTTCTAATCTTCCGAGAATTTTAAAAGTTACTCTTGCCTTGTTGGTTAGAAATGCATATTGATAGCTTACGCTATTTGTCGGATCCCGCGGCAACGACGACATCCCTGCTCCACCGGCAGATTGCGTAAGATCTATCGGCACCCAGCCAAGGCCGGTTACCGCGGTTGACGTGACTACGGTGCAGGTCGAGCTGCTTGCGAATCCGCATGTAGTACTTACCGTTGCGTATCCTTGGTTCATTGAAGGAAGCGTTGGCGACACTGATGTTGTGAGATAGCGCGCAACCGATTTTTTCACATTTGCGAGATCAGAAATTCTTTGTGAGTCTCGTGCCCTCGCTAAAAGTTCCAACGGATTCAAAACAAGCATAACAACCGTTGAAACTACCGCTAAAATCGCGATGACGATAAGCAATTCTATTAGGGTAAATCCTTTCCGCATATATATAACTATACCATATTTTATTCGCGAATGACACGCACCACCTCTTCCATAGTGGTCATGCCCTTTTCCACTTTTCGCAACCCGTCCTCAAACATCGTCAGCATGCCGTTTTTCTTCGCCTCATTTGCCAAGACATCCAGGGAAAAATCCTTTTGAATAATGATTTTTCGCAGATATTCTTTCATCTCAATAACCTCAAAAATAGCCAATCTGCCGTGGTAGCCGGTATTGCCGCAGGACGTACAGCCGCGCCCTCTGAAAAAGAGTTTTGGGATGCTCATCGTGGAGAAAGAATTCGCCTCTTTGAGCTGGCGCGCGATCGATTCCTGCAGTTCCGCATCCGGCGTAAAGGACTCGATGCATTCAATGCAGATTTTTCGGACAAGCCGCTGCGCCATAACGGCATTCAGGACCGCGGCGATAAGAAACGGCTCTATCTTCATATCCGCAAGGCGCGGGATTGCAGTTGCCGCATCATTCGTGTGCAAGCTCGACAAGAGCAAGTGCCCGGTTAACGCCGAGTGAACGGAAATTTCCGCGGTTTCCTCATCACGAATCTCACCAACCATAATGACATTCGGATCCTGCCGCAAAATAGACCGCAGGCCTGACGCAAAGGTGATGCCCGCAACCGGATTAATCTGCGTTTGATTAATGTATTTCATATCGTACTCGATAGGATCTTCAATGGTTACGATATTCACCTCTGGCCGATTCAAAATGGTTAAAATGGAATATAACGTCGTGCTTTTGCCTGAACCCGTGGGGCCGGTCACCAAAATCATGCCGTAGCTCTTGTGGATATTCTCGCTTATCATCTTTTTCATGTCATCGAACATGCCGAGTTCTTCCAAGGAGAGCGGTTTCTGCGTTGAAGGCAAAAGGCGCATTTCCACTTTCTCTCCGTAAAAAATCGGAATGACTGAAACGCGGATGTCCAGTATGTCATTGCCGATTTTATACCGGAATCTGCCGTCCTGCGGCTTTTGGTGCTCGTCCATTTTGAGCCCTGCGAGGAGCTTAATGCGCGCCACGACCGCCGCATGCACTTCTTTGGGCATCCGCGCCACCTCGTGCAAAATGCCGTCTATCCGGAAACGGACGAGAATTATGTCTTCGAGAATTTCGATATGGATGTCGGACGCGCGAAGCGACATCGCGTAGGAAATCAAATTATCCATTATCGCGACAATCGGAATATCTTTTGCCGCCTCTTCAATGGAACCGACTTTGCGCCGCAGGGTGGCGCGGATATTTTCTTCGATGATAGCTTTAAAATTCTCCGTGATGCGCTGGCCATAGAGCGCAAAGACGCGTTCTAAATCTCCGGACAGAGCCAAAAACGGCTTCACCCGGACCTGCAAACGCCGCTCCAGGAACTCGATGATTGCGAGATCGCTTGGATCTTCCATAGCAACGTCAAGCGTGCCGTCTTTTTCTTCGGCAAACACCACCGTCCGTTTTTGTTTTGCCAATTCCTCGGGTATTTTTTTGAGGAGCGCCTCGTCAATAGTCCGCGCGCCCAAATTCGCTTTTTCAACCTGGAAGTACTTAGAGAGAAGATCGTAAAAATAATCCGCGGTAATAATGCTCTTGGAAATCATAAGCTGCGCCAAATTCTGGTTCATCCGCTGCGCTTCCGTGTTCAGCGTGTTAAAACTTTCCTCGGTCACGAGACCCTCTTTCAATAAAAATTCTTTAAGTTGCGCGGGAGGAATTTGGAGCATTACAATAAATAAAAAATACTATATAAAATATAAAAAATTATTTCTTTCCTTTCATAGTTATAATACTGGAAGCAAATATTTTCGCTAATTCTCTGGTTTCCTGTAGAAGCCACTCGCAATCTTTCTCTACATCCACTGGTACTAAATGGCTATCGCGCAAAACAGCTAGCCAGAAAATCGTTTCATTTGCTGATTTCAAAGAATGGTTAAAAAAGTTTTGGTAGTCCTTCTTGGAACTTGCTGCATAGGCTTCAAAATAGTTTGCTCCGATACTCGTTCCGCTACGTATTAGTTGGCTAATAATTTCTCGAATAACCGGCTTCTTAGGAAGAAAATCCAAGAAAGTAACGAGGCGTAGAACGTATCTATATATCCTCGACTTAAATTCCTGCCGCAACCTTTCTTTATCCGTCATTATGTAAAACTTTTACGTATGTATTTATTATCTTTTATATTTTATTTTTTATTTATATAAAGAGCTTCTGCCACCAAGGAAACTGCGATAACCATGTTTCTACTAGTATAGCAAATATACCGGCTGGCAGCCAAAAATAATATAATGGCAGGCGTTCGCCGCGAAAGCGCTTAAAGCACTGCGCAACGCCTTGGAAAACGAGATACGCGGTAAGCAAAACAATGAGGTACACGAGCCAGCCAGGGTGCCCGCCCAAGAAGAGCGCGAGCGCGCCCCAATAGCGCTCTTCGGGATAGAAAAACCGCTCTTCGTATTTTTTATTATAAAATGCCGCAAGCTTGAGAAAACCCAAGGAAATAATAAATGAGACAAGATACGGGGCAAAAAAACGGAAACCGATATATTTAAAAAAGTATGTTTGGTTATGCGGCGGAAGCCATAATCTTCCTAATGCATCGTGCGACCAAAATGTATACAGGAGAAAGGACTGCCGAATCAATAGCAGCAGTATGCCGAGGCATGAAGCTATAAAGAACCACCGCGCGACTCTCGGGCGCCACTCCCCGTCCCCCAAAAACGCAAAAGAGCGCGCCCCCAAGCTGGGGGTGAGCCCTAGTAAAGACACTGCAAAAAGCAAAACCAAAGATGACAAAGAAAAGTAAACTATCATCAGATTTGCTTTGCGCCTGCCTTAAAGATTCAAATTCGGTTGCGTACCCATCTCGTAGTAACAAGTCGTATTCCAATCTCCAGTACCGCTATTGGGGCAATTTGTGTTGCCGCCGTCATTCTGCATAAGCGGCCTATATTTCGTGCTCTCAAGTCTTCCAAGCAATTCAAACGTCTGGGCATTGCTGTTTCCGGCATAACCATAATAATAGATAGTATTATTTGATGGATCCGGCGGAAGGGCAGACACGGGTGATCCGCCAGTCGTATCATCAAGCTTCACATTAACCCAACCTGTCCCATTAACTGCTGTTGATGTTACGGTTGTTACGTTGCTTGTGACAAACGGGTTTGCCGCGCCAGTTACATTTACCAGCGCATTCGTGCCTAGAGGATTCCCAAAGTTCGTACTGCTCGCAGAGCTTGTTGCGGTTGCAGTTGCAAGATAGAGAGCAATCGCGCTCTT
>CAYIFL010000045.1:0-4701 GCA_964362685.1 uncultured Candidatus Saccharibacteria bacterium | reverse complement strand
GCTCTTTCATTTTCAAAATGACACTATCGTCATAGTTTAAAATCGCAAAGCCGTTTGCCGAGAGGTGCTCGATCAACCGCGCCTTCTCGCGATGCAGCGCATCAGGCCCGGTCCAGCGCTCCAAGTGCGCCGGGATATCGCCCATCGCGGTTATAACCGCGACGTATGGCTTTGCAATGTCCAAAAGGCCTTTTATTTCACCCGGGCTACTTGAACCGTATTCCAAAAGCAGATGAGTTGGATAATTTGCCCGGCTCATAAAAACAAAATTAAAAAGCGCGCCGAGCACAATCTGCGCATAATAAACTCCACGTTCAAGCATTTCCGCATCTTCCGGTGTTTTTTTGCTGAAAATAAAAAGCTGGCGCGGCGTAAGATCTCCCAGGATGGTTAAACACATCTGCGTTATACTCGAGAAATCTCCCCGCCCAATCCGCACCTTCATCGGCTTGCTATTCTGCCGCGGCGCAGTTAAAACCGCATAGATCGCCTCAAGCGCAGAGGTTTTTCCAACGCTTCCGGTTACCGCAATAATTTCCGGATTAAAACGCCAGATCGTTAGTTTTGCTAAATATTTTAGAATAGTATTCATGCTTCGCACTTAGGATTTCGGATTTAAATTATCAGGCGGTATATTCAAATAATTGATAATATATTGGGCGAGTTCGTGGAATGCCGGCACAACCGTCTGCCCGGCCAAAGGGCTTCCTTCCGGCTTATCAAGCTTTAGCAGAATAATAAATTTCGGATCTGATGCCGGACCAAAGCCGATGTAACTGTTTATCACATCATTGGTATACCCCTTGCCGCCGAAATTCGGCACAAACGCTGTGCCTGTTTTTGCCGCAATGGTGTATCCCGGAATAACCGCCAGCTTATTTTTGAAAACCGCGGAAACCATCATATCCTTCACTTTCTTTGCAGTTACCTCGCTCATCACCCGATCGACAATCTGCGGCTTCTCGCTTGCGATTATATACGGCTTCATCAACGTGCCTCCATTTGCAATCGCAGAGATCGCGCCAATAAGCGCGAGAGGCGTTACGGAAATCCCCTGGCCATAGGACGCAGTTGCATAATCAATATCCTTGCCGTTCTGCAAGTTATGCAGATTTCCATTCACCTCCCCCGGGAGCGTGATGTTTGTCGCTGTACCTAAACCAAACGCGCGGAAATAGTTTGAAAAAATAGTAGAGCCCATCTGCCTTTGCGCAAAGACGGCGCCGGTATTTATAGAATCATCAATGACGTCTGCCATCGTCTGCCAGCCGTGCGGACCCACGGCTTTCAAGTCCCAATTGCTGATTGTTTTGCCGTTCGCTGTAAATGTACCGGTGTCATAATATTTCGTCTCAGGCGTGATTTTCTTCGCATCAATGCCCGCAGCCATCGTGAGCACTTTCGCAATCGAACCCGGTTCATACACCGCTTCCACCGCCGGATTCAGAAACGTGCCGATAGCGAATTTTGAATAGGTATTCGGATCAAAATCAGGAGAACTTCCCATTGCCAGAATTTTTCCTGTTTTTGGTTCAGCAACAATAACAGACCCTCCCTTTGCTTTGTACGCTTCGACTAATTTCTCCAAAATCTCTTCTGCCTCGCCTTGGATCGTCGGGTCAATAGTCAAAACAATGTCCGATCCGCTTTTGCTTTCGGTAATATGGTCGCCCTCCACCCTGCCCGGCAGACCGGACAATTCTGCGTTAAAATAAAGCTCAACACCATATCTGCCAAGGAGCGCATTCCCGACTTTTTTGCTCTCTGTCTCATTTGCCGGAGAGACAAACCCCAAAATATGGGATGCAATAGTTTTAAACGGATAAAAACGGGATGTCGTGTCTTTGATGTATATGCCGGTGAGATTACGCGTTTTGATCTCCCGCACCATATCGCCTGTCAATTTTTCCGCAAGAAGTTCGTACTGATCATTTTTTTTATGAAGTTTCGCATCAATTTCACTTGCAGGAATACCGATGATACTGCTTAAGGTATTCGCGGTATCCGTGATTGCCGCAGCAAGCTCATCAGGCGATGCAACAAAACTTTTTTGGATTTCCAACGGCACAGCAAAAAGCTCCGGATATTCTTTATTCAGAACTGCCGGTGTTTTATTTCCTGATTTATCCGTAAAATAAATAACGCCGCGGCGTGCCGGGAGCAACCCGTCAACGATATTTTGATTCCCCGCGAGCACAAGATACTCTTTGTGTTTTTCAATCTGAATATTAAAAATAGTAAAAAGCAAAAACGAGTACAGGATGCCAAAAAAACTTATTACTGCAATAATTCTCCAGTTCATAAAAAAAGTATAGCATGTACGCCCTACTCTGCGGCGAGCTCTGCGGCGCTATGCAGATAGCGCGGATTCCTGTCGAGAACCATTGCATGCGCTTCCGCGAATGCGATTGGGTTTCCGATATTCGTCATTTCGTATATTTCGTTTTTAAATTCTGCATTTTGCACTTCGGCTTTCGAGACCGCATCCTTTGCCGTGCTTATGTCATGGCGGAAATTCACGAGCTGATTATACAGAAACATGCCGAAGATTGCGGTTGCCGCAAGCGTTGCGATCATAACGACGAGCATTATATTCATCGCGGTTAATTTTGTTTGATTTGGTTGAACGATGGTCATGCTAATTTCATGGAACATGAAACATATAACATGGAGCATAATAAAAACATATGCTTCACGTTGCATGGTTCATGTTTTATGATTAATGATTCATGATTATTGCTCTTACCTTTGCCGATCTCGACCTTGGGTTAGTTTGTATTTCCTCCTTTGTTGCTACAATCGGCTTTTTGGTGAGTATTTTTGCTTTTCCCTGTTTTTCGAGCTCCCGGAAGCGGTTTTTTACTATCCGGTCTTCAAGGGAATGAAATGATATAATAGCGATTCGACCTTGGTTTTTTATCGTTTTATCTATGTTTTTTAATGCATTTTCGAGGTTTTCGAACTCCTGATTTACGTATATGCGGAGCGCCTGGAACACTTTAGTTGCGGGGTGCAATCTGCCCCGCCTCGGCAAAACTTTCTCGATGATGCGAACTAACTGGAATGTGGTTATAATTTTTTCTTTGCGCCGCGCTTCAGCAATTGCTTTCGCGATTTTTCTTGATGCGCGCTCTTCGCCATACTTCCAAAAAATATCTGCCAAGTCTTTTTCGCTAAAACTATTTATCACTTCGGCCGCGGTCATTGATATTCCGTGTTCCCTGTTCCATGTTTCACGTTCCATGTTCCCTGCTCCATGTTCTATGTTCCCTGTTTCATGTTCCATGCTCCATGCTTCATGGTCATACCGCATATCGAGCGGCTCGTCTTTCATAAAACTGAATCCCTTGCCGCTCTCTTCGATCTGGTCCGATGAAAATCCAAGATCGAGTAGTAATCCATCGGCCTTGCCGAACTTCTTTTCTTTCAAAATTTCCGGTAGATTTGCGTAATTACCTTGCACCAAAATTGCATTTTGGTAATTTCCAATTTTCAATTTACAATTTTCAATCCGTTCCGCATCCCAATCCGATCCCAATAGTTTTCCGTTCGCGCCAATTCTTTTTAAAATTTCCTCCGCGTGACCGCCAGAACCGATTGTGCCATCTATGAAAAATTCTCCGGGTTGGGGATCGAGAAGCGCAATTATCTCTTTTAGAAGAACAGGCTTATGACTCATGGAGCCTGGAACATTAAACCTGAAGCATTATTAAATTTTGTTTGCTCCATGTTTTATGTCCCGTGTTATATATTCCATGTCCATGCTCCATGTTCCGTGTTCCATGCTCTATGTTAAATCCCCAACTCTCCCAGTTTCTCCGCTATCTCATCCGACGCACTCTCGGTCTTCGCCTTGTACTGCTTCCAACTTTCCGCGTTCCAGATTTCGAAGCGGTTGTATACTCCAGCGACAACCACTTCTTTTTTCAAACTTGCGTACTCACGCAAATAATCCGGAACCAATATGCGACCTTGTTTGTCTATCTGGACGTCAGCCGCACCCGAGAGCATTAACCTCACGAACGCTCTCGAGTTCGACTGCGTCAAGGGCAAGCTCACGAGTTTTTGCGCGAGCGCTTCCCACTCGATTACCGTGAAAACAAATAGACAATGGTCCAACCCTCGCGTAATAATTGCTCCGCCCGCAAGCTTCTGCCGGAATTTTGCAGGAATCGCCATTCGACCTTTTTGATCTAAGTTGTGGCTAAACTCACCTATAAACATGGAACATTGAACAGTTAACATTGAACAGTTAACATTGAACAGTTAACATTGAACATTAAACATTGAGCATCAAACATTCAGCACTCAACATTAAGTATCAAGCATTGAACACTAAATTTATTTCATTTTCCGCAGAATTCCCCATAACATTGCGCCGATTTCTCCAGATAATTTCACTGATTCTTCATAATCTTCTTTGGATAAATATCCTTCTCGAAAAGAAAAACCTAAAAGATATGACGATTCTTTTAAAGATCCATAAGAAATCTCTAAAAAATTTTCATAAACCTTGTTTTTAAATCGTGCATAGCCTTCTATATAATTCAGAACCACTGAAAGAGCGGAGCGTCGAAGCTGGGAAGTAGAGCCGTATATTTCTTCCTTGGGAAATTTTTTTGTAACCCGATAAACCAAATGGACATATTCATACATTTTTCCTTTCAATTTAACGTAATATGTTTCTTTCAGTTCCATATT
>CAYIFL010000044.1:0-4986 GCA_964362685.1 uncultured Candidatus Saccharibacteria bacterium | reverse complement strand
CAGGAAGCAGTTTGAAGCTCAGCCAAAAAAGGCTGCTTCACGGTTGGTGCGGGATGGGAAGAAAAAATTTTAACTGGTAATTTTGACATAATACAAAATAGTTCTCCGCGAACGCAAAAAGCGCCTTACTAGTTCGGGCGTCCGATCTCTACTTGCTTAATAAATAGTTGACTCGCGCATCATTATGCTCATCTAACGTTTCAGAAAAAATGGTTTTCTTTGTTTTTGGATCCGAGAGATAGAACCAATAGGGCGATGCTTTGGGGGTTAATGCGGCGCGTATGGCTTCGAGATCTGGAT
Source organism: uncultured Candidatus Saccharibacteria bacterium (assembly GCA_964362685.1). GTDB lineage: Bacteria > Patescibacteriota > Minisyncoccia > UBA6257 > UBA9933 > CAYIFL01. The sequence continues at coordinate 4,686 of CAYIFL010000044.1, read as the reverse complement.
TTGAAATCGGTTTGGGCGGCAATCCCGTATATATATAGGTATTGTACGGAGAGTTGATCGCGTAATCAGCGCGCGTGTTCTTGTCGCAGCCCGAAAAACTTCCGCCGCAATTCGCATAGATAACAGTCGCATCAATCTGGAGCGGCATATCAACCCTAAGCCGTTTTGCGAGAATCCCGGCAATGCGTTCTCGATCCATATAATCAGGCGCCTCCTTCTCAAGGAGAGAGGCTACAATAAGCGCATCAAACGGTTTTGAGCTTTCGGAGAAAAGCGGTAACGCCTTGTTTTGAAAATTGTCTAAAAATTTTTGGAGTATTGCCCGGCTGTCGCCGCCGGACGAAATACTGTAGGTATCGGGCAAAATAAAACCTTCGGGATTATTCCCTCCACGTAGGTCTATAGTAGATGAGTTTTGAAATTTTGTCAACCATGGATAGTCGGGCACAAAAGAACTTAGGTTGAGTGAGGCAAGTTCATTGGATTTGATGAGGCCCAAAGCGGATAATTTAGCGTCCACCTCCCGGAGCGTCATACCCGGCACGATAGTCACTGCTATATCTTCCGGGCCATCCGCCAATGTCTGGACTAATCCGCCCAACGACACGCCGGCATCAATTGAGTATCTCCCGGGCTTTAGCGTATGCGCTTTGCCCGCGAGCAAGCTGTACAGCGCAAAAATTCCTTCGGAGCGAATCACCTTATTTTTTTTCAGTTCCGCAGCGATATCCGTTAAGCCCGACCCGGGAGCAATGCGGATAATAATCTCTTCGTTATCCGTGGCGCCCGCGAGAGTCTGCGGCCGAACGGGCGCTACAAAAAAATAATACGCGCCAAGAACAACCGTTCCGGAACATACCCCGGTAAAAATCATATGCCTGAACTTCATTGGGAGGAATCCGCGGATTCCGGATTAGAGAGTCCGCCGGATTGAAATTGATTGAATTATACCGATTAATAATAAATCGGTCAAGAGACTGGAGCCGCCGTAGCTTAAAAAAGGGAAGGTAATGCCTATAACCGGCGTAAGCCCCAAATTTGACCCCACGTTAAGGGCAAATTGGCTGCAGAAAAGTATCACAGCTCCCAAACAGATAAATCGGCTGAAATTATTGGGCGCAGAAAGCCCGATGCGTATAATTTCAAAAACAAGAAATACGAAAACGGCAACAATCAAAAATCCGGCAAGAAGCCCCCACTCCTCAATAAGAGCCGCGAACATAAAGTCTGTCTGCTTTTCCGGCAAGAAGCCCAGCTGCGATTGCGTGCCTTGTTTGAATCCCTTGCCGAAAAATCCCGCGGAGCCAATCGCAATCTTTGCCTGCACCACGCTGTAGTTGATGCCCAGGACGTCGCGCGCAGGAAACACGAACCCCAAGATTCTGTTTTTCTGATACGGCTTCAGAAAAAAATTCCACATGAATACAGAAGCGATAAGAAAAATAAGGAGCATAATAAAAAGATGCCGCCAACGAATACCCGATATAAGAAGAAAACCAAACCAAATGCAGAAAAGAACAGCTACCGAGCCAAAATCCGGCTGGATTGCTATGAGGGATGCGGGCAGTAAAAAATAGAAAAAAGAAACGAGCAGATTGGGAACTCGCCCGATCGCCGCATGCTTGCGGCTGAAAAACATCGAGTAGAGAAGTATCAGGGCGATCTTTGCAAACTCCGATGGCTGAAATCGAAAACTGCCGATCGGAAGCCAGCTCCGTGCCCCGCGGATTGCAGGCGCGACAAAATACGTGAGAATTAAAATCAAAATCATCAAAAAATAAAATCCGTAGATCACAGCGCGATATTCCGCAAACGGCCGCCAATCAAACTGAATAATAATGAGCGTGGCGAGCGCCCCAAGAGCAAGCGCCAGCACCTGCTTATATAGCACATCCGGGGCAAAACTCGTTAGCCCAAGAAAGCTTGCGGCGATAAGAAACAGAACCGCGCTGTTCAACCGCCAATCTATAGCGTGAAAGATACCCATAACACGAATACGCACACCGAACACGAATGCCACGAATATATCTATCGGATTCGCGTAGTGTTTTTATATATCTAAATTTCCGTTTGCCTTTAACGGATACTTCTTTTTGCGGAGTATGCTTATGTACGCCGCAGCAGCGATCATATCTGCGTTATCGGTGCAATACTTAAAATCCGGAATCAAAAGATTTAGTTTCTTAAATCTATGAGTTTCTATTGATTTCTTAATTTCTAACTCAAATCTCCTCCGCAATTCCTTGTTTGCCGCAACGCCGCCAGAAACCATAATTGATTGTGCCCCATGCTCCCGTGCCACACGCATTGTTTTTGTAATTAAAACATCAATCACCGCTTTTTGAAATGAGGCAGCAATATCAGCTTTTAGCTTATAGCTTTTAGCTTTTAGATCATGATCTTTCAAATAATATAGAACTGAAGTTTTGAGCCCTGAAAAACTAAAATCGTAATTTTTCTGGTCAAGCATAGGCCGCGGGAAAGTAATGGCTTCTGCATTGCCTTTTTTTGCCAATTTTTCAACCTCGGGTCCACCTGGGTAGGGGAGACGAAGCATGCGCGCCACTTTATCAAAGCACTCGCCTGCTGCATCATCCCGCGTTTCACCAAGTTTTTCCACAGTTTTTAAGTTCTTCATTAAAAGCAATTCCGTATGCCCACCGCTTACAATAAGCGAAATGGCCGGGAATAAGCTTTTAGTTTTTAGCTTAGAGCTTTTTCCGCCAAGGGCGGATCCGCCTCTGGCGGAAGATTTCTGTGCTAGAAGAAAACTATATAAATGGCCGTCGAGATGATTGACGCCTACCAACTTAAGTTGTTGGTTGTTAGTTTTTGGTTGTAAGTTAGAATAAATTTCTTGCGCGAAATTTATTCCGGTCCACAGCGCCGGCTCAAGCCCTGGCCCAACCGTAACCGCTACAACATCGATGTTTGGAATTTTGAATTTCGGATTTAGGATTTGTTTGTAATTTGTTATTTGTGATTTGGAATTTTTAAAAATTTGCCTGAATAATATCGGCAAATTTTTAAGATGTTCTCGCTTTGCGAGGTTCGGCACCACGCCGCCAAACGGCCGGTGGATTTTTATTTGCGAGGCGACAAGAGATTTTAAAATTTTAAATTTTGGGTCTGCTAAACCACCGCTTGCTTCAACTAAAGAAAGCGCGGTTTCATCACATGAGGTTTCAATAGCAAGTATTCGCATAAATTTTCACTAAACAGCCTACCCCGTAGCATTCCGATCGCTACTGGAATCACTGCTGGGAATTTTCATATTAGAAGCCTAGCAGATTTTCATAAAAACGCGCAAATAAAAAACACCCGTCGGGATCAAGAAACAAATCCCGACGGGCGATGGAAAGAGCGGTTAGTACGATTAGCTACGAGGTGCGAGCCGGAAGCGCCGCGAGCTGGCGCATGGATACATTCGGTTCCGCGCTGTTAACGCACCTGATAGTGCACGGCGTATCGCTCGCCCATGGGATGAAGGTCACCTCAAGCGCGAGCACGTCCCGCTCGCGCACGAACTTCTCGGGATCCCGATGCCCATGAAGCTCGATTCCGGAGGCAGAAACAGACATCTCTCCTTCCCAGTTGGCGATTCGATCGCCATCTGTGAAGGAGATCCACCCTCGGCACCTGTCCGGATGCCGGCCCGTCGTGAGACAGAGATCTGCTAGGTTCCCCTCAATCTGCCACGCCTTCATCTCGTTCTCCCTTCTGGGGCTATGCCCCGATGCGACAACGCCTGCCTATTCAGTTTTCAAGGATGCAACAGAAATATCTATATACCATAAAACTGGGTCATTTGTCAAACTAGAAGATTCTCGATCTTTTCCGCAAGCTCGAAATCCAAATCCGTAATGCCCTGGGCGTCGTGAGTCATAAGTTCGATCGTAACGCGCTTATACGAATTCGACCAATCGGGATGATGGTCCATTGCCTCGGCAACTTCCGCGACTTTAGTCATAAACGCAAACGCTTCTTTAAAATCGTTAAATGCAAATTCTTTCCGGAGTTTGCCATCTTTAATAACCCACGGCATTTTCGCTTTAGTATTTAATGCTACGAGTTTGGTTTGCAGTTCGATTTCAGATAACTGTTGCATAGCATAATTACCACGCGTCACTAAGAAATCGCGCAAAGAGTCCACGCTTGATTGCCTGGCGGTAACAATATTGAGGAAATTTACTCAAAACGAAACTTCGCCACCCAAAAGTAAAAGAGGGCGACTATAGCTATAAAAATAAGCGAAGCGAGGATAATAGAATGCGTCGAAAAATAAATAATGGCGCAGGGCAAGAGCGCCGCAAAGAAGCCAACAATACCCCAGTAGATTCTATCTTTTGTTGTTGGGCCATAGGGCGTCTTTCCGGATACTGCCGCAACCTTCACCGTGGTCGATCCCATTAAGGCCTTATGAGTAAAAAAAGCTGTGAGGAGACCAAAAACAAGAGATATAAAGAATGATTGCGTGAAAAATGATTGTAGCGGACGCCCAACGAGCACAATCGCTACAAATAGGAGTAGAAAAACAAGGGAAAGAATGACAGCTTTTAACCCTCTAAAAAAATGGATGTCCCCGCCGATTGTTATAACCGCTAGTTTTCGCGAAAAAGCCCCCATAAGGAAGTAGAATGCCACAGCAGAAAGAAATATATTTAATAAAAAACACCTTGTGATCCT
>CAYIFL010000043.1:2630-5043 GCA_964362685.1 uncultured Candidatus Saccharibacteria bacterium | reverse complement strand
AATAAAAGCAAAACAATATGCAACGAGGCCCTTCCGTGGTGTAGATGCAGATGGTAAAACGGTTGCTGAGAGGACTGCAAACTGGGCCGGTAATCGCAAGTCAGCAATCGGTCGATTTGGGGCTGGTCTCATTGCGGGTGGCGCGTTGCGTTTATCCAAGACTGGAGGGGAAGACTTGGTGAAGCAGTATGAAAAGCAGGCAAAAGAATTGAACAGCGCGCAACTCCGGAATATTTTGAATACACATACCGCATTCGGTCCGCAAAAACTGGCGTTTATGAACGAATTAACTACTCGTGGAGATCTTGATGGTGTGGATATGGCCCGGGTTAAAACAAAAGAAAATCGCAGTTTGGCTCAACGGTTTGGCAGAGGCAAGCAATTTTCTGATATGGAAAAAGGAAGCGACGGCACGGTTGAAATGCGAGAGTACGCGGCAAAGATAGTCGAAGCAGATAAAAAAGGAGATTTAGCCGAGTCTGTGGAGCAAGAATTAAATCTCAAGGAGGCAACTAAAAAGCACATCAGCAATCTTTCGGAAAAGGATCTAGGGAAAGCGCAATGGAATGACGTATTTAATATAAAACCTCAATTCGGAGAATCTAAAGAGATGGCAGGGGAAATTAAAAAGGCGCTCATCGACGGCTTTATCACACTGCGTCAAGGGGCGCTTTCAAGAGTTATTCCTCAACTTAAAGGAGCCAATCTTGATGAATTTGCGACGTTGTTCCGTGAACATATTGAAGAGTTAAAGAAAGTGGCGCGGACTGATAAAGAAAAAGAAGCGATCGAAAATGCAGAGAAATCTTTAAAGAGTAATTTGGGTTGGCGAGCAATGGGCTTAACTATCCAGGAGCCCACAGAACAACCAGCGCCACAGCCGACTCAAGCGCCGACACCTCCACCAACACCAGGCGCCGCAACGCCATAATATTATGATCACTCTTTCTCGAAACCAATTTATAACTCGTTGGGATAGTCTGCCGCAAACCTTGCGGGTCGCTTTATTTTCAGACGAAAATTCAACTATTCTTTGGCATGTGTGCGGCGCGCAGCACTTATCCGAGGATAAGATCGCTATTGTTGCCGCAGTAACCGGGCAGGCGATTTTAGGATTGATTCATCCGGAAGATGTGGCGAAACAAATTAAAGCCGAGCTGAATTTAAATCAGGAAATCGCGAATACTATCTACGAAGAAATCGATCGGAAAATTTTTTCACCGATTCGGGCTGATCTGCAAAAAGTATACTCGCCCGTAACTGGCGCCGGATCTTCACCAAAAGCAGAAACCGCAGTCCCGTCGGAAAATGTGGTGGATCTGAAGCAATCTCCAGCTCAAGCGCCTGCATTTGAAACAATTCCTATTGTACTCGTAAAAGAAGATACTGCTAAAGCAGACAAAGAAAAATTGGCAAAATTACTTGCGGTAGGAAATGCGTCCAGTCCGCGTGAGTCTGCGAAGGATGGACCTTTTATGCTGCACAAAGTCACGGAAGTGAAGGTAGATGAAACAACGCCGGTTGATAAGCGATCGCGGGGCGGACTTTTTTGGTTTGCCGGTTCGGGAAAACTGCCTGAAAAAGAAACAAAAGCAAAAATCCAAATAGAAGAAGATAAGACTGGGAAGCCGGAGTATAAAACAGAGAGTAAGGTGGTAAGTACCCCGCAAACACCAGTGCGCATCGTGCATTATTCGGAATTTAAGACACCGGTTTCGCCTTTTGGCACGGCTTCCCTCGATACTACTCGGGACAAGCAGGGCAAGCCATTTAGCACAGGCGCGGAACCACGCGGACTGAACGCAGACCAACGCGGACAAAAAGGTGTAGTTGCATCGAAATCCGAATTGCCGAAACCGCCCGTACCGCCGGCGCCGCAAGCGCCAGGTGTTAAGCTCGAACAACCCAAAGGGATCCCGATGGTTCGACCAAGCTCACCGCCCGTGACTCCGCTTTCGCCGCGGGTCATAAAGCCGGAATCGCCTGTCGTACCAATAATCGGGAAGGTTGTGGGTTCAACAACAGAAGGCCCAATTATCATAATAAAATCCACTGAAGTCGGAGAGAGTAAGAAGCAGGAGCCGATACTGCTCATACCAGAAATCCCAGAATTTAAGCCAAAAGAGGCAGCTCCTGATATGCCTCCGGCACCGGCAAAAAAAATCGATGATGATGTGGTGGATCTAAGGACGTTCGAGATAAAAAAAGGGAGTGGACAAGTATGACGATATCGATGTCATCGTCATAGTCATAAGTCATAGTGATGAACCATGCAATTCCAAATTCCACAATTCATCGATATAGAAGATAAAATCGTCGGTCCCTTAACCCTCAAGCAGTTTTTGTATTTTGCGGTTGCCGGCGGTTTTAGCTTTATTCTTTTTTTTCTGCTGCAACTCTGGCTCTGGTTTCT
>CAYIFL010000043.1:0-2620 GCA_964362685.1 uncultured Candidatus Saccharibacteria bacterium | reverse complement strand
CTGCTGCGGCATTCATAAAATACCATGGCAGGCCCTTGCCGTACGTCGCCTGGCACGCATTTAATTATTTTTGGAAACCGCGGCTCTACATCTGGCAGAGGGAATCGGAATTCCGGGAAGTCGAGATAAAAGGGAAAAAATATGAGATTACTGCGGAGATGCCGAATATTAAGAGATTATGGAATGAGCTTCTGACCACCAAAACCCCGATTCCAAAACGGGAAAAAATATTGAGGATTCCAACGAGGCAAAGCCAGAAAGAAAAATTCGAGCTGTTCCGAAAAAGAAGCGGAGAGAAGGAGATAGCAAGGCGTATCGATTATCGCTGAGCGATAATCGATACGCAATTTCTAATTTCTAAGTACTAATTTCTAATTTTCATACTATACTATAGCAATGCCCAAAGAAGCTGGTTCTACCCAACAATTTGTCGATGTCGAGGATGTGAAAGACGGCGTCGTGATCTTAAAAAGCGGGGGGATACGCCGCATTCTTCTTGTTTCCGGCATTAATTTTGAGCTTAAGTCAGAAGAAGAGCAGAATATCATAACGTATACCTACCAAAGTTTTTTGAATACCTTGGATTTTCAGGTGCAGTTTCTTGTGCACTCCCGCAAGCTAAACATCGAGAGCTATCTTGCAAAACTCGAAGAGAGAAAAGGAGAAGAATCGAACGAACTTCTGCAAAACCAGATTTCGGAATACGCGGAATTCATCCGGTCTTTTGTGGAATTAAATGCCGTGATGACCAAGACCTTTTTTGTCGTGGTGCCTTATGATTCGATTGCGATCCCAAGCGGCGGGAAAAAAATATTTGATATGCTGGGCCTCGCTAAAAAAACGGGTATTGAGACAGATGAAACGCTTGAGCATAAACTTACGCAATTAAACCAGCGTACAGACCAAGTGCTAAACGGATTGACGCAGATCGGCCTTCGCGCTGTGGCCTTAAACGACGAAGAGCTTATCGAGCTCTTCTATAATATTTATAATCCGGAAACCGTGGAGCGGAAAGAGTTGAAAATAGCGAAGGAATAACACGAATATGCCAGTCAACACGAATGCCACAAATAACGAAAATCCGTTGCAAAAAGGACGGCGAGGATACATTCGTGGTATTCGTGTGAATTTGTAGATTCGTATTATATCTATGGACAACATAAAAATCCCAAAACCCTATACCGCCGGCCAAGAGGACATCAAAAATGTGATTGCTCCCGCGGGTATTGAAATCAGCCCGAACAGCATAAAGATCGGAAAAAAATTTGCAAAGACGATTTTTCTTTTTACCTATCCACGCTATCTCTCAAGCGGCTGGTTTAACAATATCATCAATGCTCCGAATTTGTTGGATATCTCTATTTTTGTGCATCCGGTTGACACTTCAACCGCGCTCCGCAATTTGCGGAAAAAAACCGCGCAGATCGAGGCCCAGCTTTTAGAGCGTGAGGAAAAGGGTCTGGTGCGTGACCCGATGCTTGAAACCGCATTTCAAGATATCGAAAACTTGCGGGACGAGCTCCAGCAATCGCAGGAAAAGTTATTTAATGTGGGTACCTACATCACGATCTACAGCGATACGCTCGAGGAATTAAATAAGCTTGAAGAAAAATTTTATTCGGTCTTGGAATCCCAATTAGTGTACGCAAAGCCCGCTACATTCCAGCAAATGGAAGGATTTGTTTCAAGTTTGCCGATTGCGGAGGATAAATTAATGGTGCACACGCCCCTGAATTCCGGGCCAGTTTCCTCGTTTTTTCCCTTTGTTTCAACGGATTTAACCTCGGATGAGGGCGTGCTCTATGGCATTAATCGCCACAACAATACCCTAGTTATTTTCGATCGTTTTTCTTTGGAAAACGCCAATCAGGTTGTTTTTGCAAAGGCCGGAGCTGGAAAATCGTACGCTACAAAACTTGAGATTTTACGCTCCTTAATGTTGGGAACAGATGTTATAGTTATTGATCCGGAAAACGAATACCAAAAGTTGGCGCAATCAGTCGGTGGCAGTTTCTTTAAAATATCTTTGAGTTCTGACAAGCAAATCAATCCCTTCGATATACCGATTATTCCGGAAGATGAGGATCCGGGTGATGTATTTAAATCGCATATTCTGAATTTGACCGGACTTATAAAATTGATGTTGGGAAAAATTACGCCGGAGGAAGAAGCGCTCCTCGACCGCGCCATAAGCGAAACCTATGCGTCCCGTAACATTACGGCGGAGAAAAAAGATTTTACGGGTTTGACCCCGCCACTTTTGGGAGATTTCCAGATTGTTTTAGAGAACATGGAAGGCGGTGAGGGAATGGCAAAGCGCTTGGAGCGATTCACGCGTGGAAGCTACTCTGGTTTTACGAACCAGCCGACGAACGTTGATATAAAAAATCGCCTGATTGTTTTTTCGATTCGCGATTTGGAGGATGAGCTTCGACCGATTGCGATGTATATCATTTTGAATTTTATCTGGAATCTTGTGCGGTCGCAGTTGAAGAAGCGAATACTCGTGATTGATGAGGCGTGGTGGATGATGAAGTATCCGGATTCCGCTGCGTTTCTCTTTAGTCTCGTAAAACGCGCGCGGAAATATTATTTAGGCGTTTCAACGATTACCCAGGAC
>CAYIFL010000042.1:0-5328 GCA_964362685.1 uncultured Candidatus Saccharibacteria bacterium | reverse complement strand
CTGGCGAGCGAAGCGAGTCGAAGTGCTGCCGGGCAGGGACTCGAACCCCGATCTTCAGGTCCAGAGCCTGACGAGACTACCAATTGCTCCACCCGGCATTAATACTCTCTAAATTTAATCAATTCTCGGAATTTTGCAACCTCTAACTTTTTCCTAAGCCTAACCGATTTCTTTCTCACTTCCGGATTGTACCCAAGCATTCTTAGTCCTTTCTCGGTTGCTTCCAATAGGCTTTTGTTTGTATTTGCAAACTGGAAATTATATGTGCAAGTTGGTTTATGGATAGAAAGAGATCCTTCTGCCTCAAACAGACCACGTAAAAATGCAGTTATATATTTTTCCTCTTGCCAAATCCAGCTAGGGATTTTAATCGTTTTGTCTTGTCTATTACCAGTTGGAATAGATAATCTCTCTGATATTCTCTTTTGGTACAAGCTGATCCGCGTACAATTTTTTCCTTTTACTTTTTTTACGGCCGGTTTTTTCTGAAATAGCGTATGGGTTAACCACGTATAGCGTTTTATAAAGCCTTTATTGTTTGAATTTGCTGAAATTATTAATCGCTGAGTGCGGGGAAATTTACTAATATTTCCATCACCAAGCACAATACCGATGTATTCTGCGAGCAACTGCGATTGCTGTAGGGGAGGGTAGCTTGAAGGGATTTTCCCGAGTGCCCGCATGCGCTCACGCCATTCATGAAAGTTGTCAATCCTCTTGCGTTTCATCGTTTGCGATATCTTCAAGACGCTAGGGTGCGTGGCTTTTGTAAAGCCTTTACTCCATGACATCTTAATATTCTATCACAAAATGCTATTTTTGACTACCATTAGATGACCCGGCAAGTGCATATATACTGCAACAAAATCGCCTTATTTTCAACTGCAAAAACAAAAAATCCCGATCGTCATTGAAGACGTAAAAATTTACACTATATACTTTTTGGCTTCTGGCCTTCAATCTGAATTTTTCTTAGAAGGAGTTTTCCATTACGATCGATTCCCGCTTCGAGGATTTTTGTGCGTTTACCGTTTTTTATGGTCCAGACACCAGGTTCTAGGTTCAATGCTTTTACTTTTCGAAAAATTACCTGCGGATCATCTTTTTCTAAATCCACAAATCCATCTTGCGTTGTAAATTTTTTTGTATAGGTTGCTTGTGATTCATCTTGCGGTACGGGCGTAATTTTCCTTTCAACAAATTTCGGCAAGGTTTCAATCAGCAACTCTGCGCCAAGTTCCGCCAATTTTTGACGTAGGTTTGAAAATTGAAAATTTAAAATTGAAAATTCTAGTCCTCGCGAAGCAAGAACTGGTCCATGATCCACTTTTTCATCCATTAAAAATAAAGTTACCCCTGTTTCTGATTCGTCATCGAGGATTGCATATTGAATGGGCGCTGGTCCGCGATATTTTGGTAAAAGTGATGGATGCACGCCGATGGTGCCGGATGTGGGGATTGCAAGTATCTCTTGGGGGATGATCATCGGGTAAGATGCAACGATGAAAACTTCAGGATAGGCAGATCTTAATTCTTCTTTGAAGGCTTTGAGTTCGTTCGTATTCCCTGGCTGAAGCACTTGAGTCTTAAGTTGCCGTTCATGTACGAACTGTTTGACAAGGGGAGGCGTAATAAGATGCCGACGACCCACTGGTTTATCGGGTGAACAGATAAGTACCTGTGGCACGTAGCCGGTCTCCACTAATTTTTCCAAAATTATTTTCGAAAACTCTGCATTTCCGAAAAAAATGAGTCTTGTTTCAGGTATCATATGGTAATCGCCGGCTCTCCGCCATGCGGCAACTCTTTGAATTTAAGCTTTATTTAGGGTAGAATCTTCGAATGGGTAAGTCAACTTTGAGCGAAGAAACGAAAGGGTATTTAGAAACACTCAAAGAACGAGCAAAAACAAGTCGTGTGTACCGCAAATATCAGCTGATCGGGCTTTTAATAAGCCAGATTTTAGAGGATGAAAAGCACAAAGCACTCTATATTAAGCTAGCCAAAGAAAATGACGCGGAAAGGCTTCTAGCGCTCGCAAAAGATATTGCCGAGCGTAAAAATGTCCAAAACAAAGGTGCGTATTTTATGCGGGTATGGCAGATACGATTTAAGCGCTACACCGCAATTCCGGTAAAGAAGAAAGCGAGAAAATCCAATGGGAAAAAATCTAAAGATTCTGGTAGTCGATAAAAAAGACGAGGAAAAGTTTTTAAGAAAACAAACGATTCCATTCGACTTCAGGGCATTCACGAGAAAAGAGATTGATGCGCTTGTGAAACAAATGCGGGAGATGATGATTAAGGCAAATGGGATTGGCCTCGCAGCAAATCAGGTTGGTTTGAATTTCCGTATTTTTGTCGCGCAAATTCCCAAAGGCGACACAGAAGGGGATATAAAAAAACTATCGCGCGTTGATACGAAGTTTTACGCGATCTTTAATCCGGAAATCGTAAAAATCTCCGGAGAGAAAAATATGCTTGAAGAAGGATGTTTGAGCGTGCCGGATATATACGGCAATGTGATGCGGTGTGATAAAATTACGATTGAGGGCTTTGATAAAACCGGAAAAAAAATAAAAATAAAAGCGTGGGGGATTTTAGCGCGGGTGTTCCAGCACGAGATTGATCATCTAAATGGTGTTTTGTATATTGATAAGGCAAAAAATATAAGTAAGGTGTCGACCGTAAAAGGCGAATAGAATTATGCGCATCGGCGTTGATATTGATGATACGTTAGTGGATCTCGTGACGCCGTTTACGGAATTCCACAACGAGGCATATGGGACTTCCTTGCGGAAGGCCGATTTTATTACGTACGCAACGTGGCAGATTGTAGGCGGTACGCATGAAGACGACTTGCGGAAATTCGCAGAATTTGATCAAACAGCACATGCAAAGAATATGAAACCAATGGATGGAGCTTGCGCTGCAATAGATGTATTGAGTAAGGTACACGAGTTATGTATCATCACTGCGCGCCCTGAGTCGTTCGTTAGCGAGACACACCTTTGGCTGCGGGAGCACTTCCCGGAAAAATTTAAAGATATTTATTTTGCGCAAGATTATAAAACAAGTGCTGTAACGCGGCAACATAAAGCTGATTTTGTGACACAGCTTGGCGTCCATATGTTTATTGACGACAATATGCGCTATGCAGAGGAATGCGCAGAGGTTGGCACCCGCGTTCTGCTTTTCAATCAGCCGTGGAATCAGGCGCCGCACCTGCCCGCGGGTATCACGCGCGTGCATTCTTGGGAGGAAATTCTCCGTATTATAGAGCGTATGTAATTTGTGTTCGCGAGAGCTAACCTCTATACTAAGCAAATGGAAAAAGAAACTTCGTCAAAAGTACAACGAGGCATTGCGGCAATCGTCATTCTTTTTGCCGTTGCCTTTGGCTCGTATTATTTTGGGTATCAAAACGGATTTAGAAATGTCCAGGTCAAAACCGTCGAAGGCGTTTCAAATCTAAGCCAAGGCAATAAGGAAAATGTTGATTTTAGCCTGTTTTGGGACGCGTGGAATCTTGTTAAAGAAAAATATGTGAGTGCTGATGCAGTGCAAAATAAAGATTTGGTGAATGGCGCGATTGGCGGACTCGTAGGATCACTCAAAGATCCTAATTCCATTTTCTTTCCGCCTTCTGATGCGAAAGAATTTTCTCAAAATATAAGCGGCGCATTTTCGGGCATCGGCGCGGAAATCGGTTCGAAGAATAGTCAAATTGTGGTTGTTTCTCCGCTTAAAGGTTCTCCTGCGGAGCGTGCCGGATTAAAACCCGGAGATGCCATAGTCCAAATCGACAGCACCTCAACTGCGGGTATGAGTATTGATGATGCGGTACGGATTATTCGCGGCCCGATTGGAACCATCGTAAAACTGACGATTACTCGGGAAGGGCTCGCGGATCCGAAAGAAATTTCGATTACAAGGGAAACCATACGAATTCCGACCCTTGACTGGGAGATGAAATCAGACAGCATCGCTTATATACACCTCTATAATTTTTATGAGCAGGCGCCGTTTCTTTTCTATCAGGCAGCGCTTTCGGTTGCAGCGCAAAATCCAAAAGGCATTATTTTGGATCTACGGGATAACCCCGGCGGGTATCTGGACGCGGGAATCAATATCGCCGGTTGGTTTTTGAAGCCGGGCGAGGTAGTGGTAAGAGAAAAATTTCGATCCGGCGACGACCAAGTGTATACTGCGGCTGGATCAGGCATATTCAGGGATACCCCTCTCGTGCTTTTGATTAACGGCGGGTCAGCATCAGCATCGGAGATTGTGACAGGCGCGCTTCGCGATGATCGTGGCATTCAAACCGTGGGCGCAAAAAGTTTCGGCAAAGGCACGGTTCAAGAACTCACGAGTTTAAAAGACGGATCACTTTTGAAAATTACGATTGCCCATTGGCTTACGCCAAAAGGCCAGCTCATAGATAAAAACGGCATCAAGCCGGATTATGAAGTAGAGCGAAAAGATGAAGATGTTCTGGCTAATCGCGATCCCCAGCTAGATAAGGCGCTTGCTATTATACGAAGCGAGATTACTCAAGGAAGGCTTTTTGGCATTATTCCATAGAAGCTTATTCAATGAAAGTTATTTTTCTCAAAGAGATTAAGGGCGTGGGGCGGTTGTATGAGGTCAAGGATGTTTCGGACGGGTATGCGCGGAATTATTTGCTGCCGAATGCATTCGCAAAAGTCGCTGATCAAAAATCATTGGGAGAGCTCGCGAAGGCTCGCGCCTTGCACGAAAAACAGGAGGAGGAATTCAGAGCCGTGGCGCGTGAAGCCGCAGAGCGGCTGTCTCATAAAACATTTTCGGTAACCCTTAAAACAAGTAAAACGGGATCCGTATTCGGATCTGTCTCGAGAGACATGATAAAAGATTTGATAGCAAGCGACACTGCGCACATCAGAAAAGTTGATATTGTGGTTCTTCTGGATAAGCCCCTAAAGGCGCTCGGCGAGCATCAAGTACATATTGATTTCGGAAGAGGAGTGAAAACAACGATTATCGTTTCTCTACAGAAAGAAACGTAGCGCGTCGGGCATTGCCGTTAAAATTGATTTTCTTTTTTGAAGCGAAATGCACTACGCCCGGCACTGCGGCATATAAACTATCATCTCCTGCGCGCTTTACGTTCAATCCCGGCATATATTTTGTTCCCCGCTGGCGGATTAAAATCTCACCAGCATTCACTCGCTGGCCTTCCTGGCGTTTTACGCCTAATCGCTTTGATGCTGACTCCCGGCCGAGTTTTGTAGAACCGCCGGCTTTTGTGTGTGCCATAGATTAAGAATTTAGAATATAGAATAAAGAA
>CAYIFL010000041.1:0-5421 GCA_964362685.1 uncultured Candidatus Saccharibacteria bacterium | reverse complement strand
ACAAGGCGAGTTCGCATGAGGAAATTGAAGCTGCGGTTTTGGATACGCTGGTTCAAACTGCCTTGATTAATAAAGAATTGTCTAAAAGGATAGGGGAGAGCGACTTGGAAAATATGATTCAGCGGAAAATTGACGAATCCTTGAAAGGTGATAATCTTGAGGCAAAAGTGCAGGCGCTCTACGGCTTGTCGCTTGATGCATTTAAGGAGCGGGTACTAAAGCCGCAGGCAGAAACCGAAATTTTGGAAAGCAGAATGATTTTGGAAAATACCTCATCAACATCTGTAGATGGGGGATTTAGTAATTGGTTGCGGGAGGAACGAGTAAGGGCAAGAGTTATTATTCTCCTCCCTGGGTTTTCCTGGAATGGGAAAGAGGTGGTTATCTCAAAATGACTAATTTCTAAAAGCGGGTGTCGTACAGTGGCAGTATATTAGCTTCCCAAGCTAAGGACGGGAGTTCGATTCTCCTCACCCGCTCACGAGTTTTTTAAAAAAATGCTACAATAACGAGATGAACAGAGCTCGGCGAATTCTCCTTTTTGCCAATGCCATTGCAAACGGTTCAACAGCATTACTTGGCCCAATTTATGCGATTTATGTTGAAAAAATAGGCGGAGGAATTTTAGAAGTCGCAGGCAGCTATACCGTATATTGCTTAGCGTACGGTATATTGATGCTCGTGTTCGGTAGATGGGAAGATAAGTTCAAAGAAACAGAATATTTTTTAGCAGCAGGATTTTTTATCTCTGCAATTGGTTTTGCTGGTTATCTGACGGCTTCGAACATACTACACCTTGTTATTATACAAGGAATTTTAGGCGTAGCATTCGCCCTTATGACCCCGGCGCAAGATGCGCTTTATACGAAGCATCTTGATCGCGGGAAATTTGGCACGGAATGGGGTACTTGGGAGGCAGTATTCTGGATAACTGAAGGCGTCGGTGCATTTTTGGGTGGCATGATTGCGAATTTTGTTGGATTCCAAGCCCTTTTTATGGTTATGATGTCTATATCATTTTTAACCGGATTGTATATTTTATTTCTACCACGGAAAATTCTGTAAGTTTTCCCTAAAAAGGTCTACTTCCATCAATGGAAGTAGGCTATAGTATTAGATATACATATACATGGTAAAATATATCCGTACAACAACCACAAAAAATCTCGGTGAAAAAGTGTGGCACGATTTTGAAGGGAAAATTCAGAAAAGCGCCGGTCAGGGTAAAATCGAAAATGTTTTGACGACCCTCCTTGCGCCATCAGAAAAATTGGAATTGACACGAAGACTTGTGGTTGTTTCTCTTTTGCAAGAAGGGAAAAGTTATAAAGAAATTTCTAGAATATTGGGTGTCGCGCCTCAAACGATCAGTGCCATCAAGAAAACATTTTTTAGCAGATCAAACACGCCATATTTTCCTTATCGAAAAAAGGAAAAAAAATATAAGACTAGCCCAGAAATTTCATATTTTGATGAGATTGATAAACTTATTTCGGTATGGCCAACAAAAAGCGGTAGAGGACGTTGGCGATTTTTGACTATGCGCTAGTGCTATTCCTCGTCTACTTCCATCGATGGAAGTAGACGAGCGTAGAACTTGAAATCGATGAAAAAAGGGCTAAAGATGTAGACCTATGAAATTTCTCAAATCATTAACTCATAAAGACCTATCAAAAGAAATTTGCGTATTACGGATTGATTTGAATGTTGAAGATACATCTAATGTCCGGCTGAAGGCGGTTGTGCCGACCCTCGAACTCCTTAAGAAGGGAAAGGCGAAGGTGGTCATTCTAAGCCATGAGGGAAGGCCGATACTAAATCAAAAATTAAAAATCAAAAATAGAAAATATAAAAAATTCTCTCTACAGCGATTTACGAAAATTCTTGCGAAAGAAATTAAGCAGCCGATTCATTTCCTTGATTTTGCGTTTCCGGTTTCGGGAAAAACCTTTGCGGAGTTTAGGGCAAAAATCGACGCGGCGCCAGCCGGCAGTATCTTTCTTCTGGAAAACGTGCGCTTTCTGCCCGGTGAAATGGAGAACGATGCGAAACTTGGGGAAAATCTCGCTTCACTCGGCACGTTTTTCGTAAATGATGCCTTTAGCGTGAGCCATCGCGCTGAGGCATCGATTGCCGCAATCACAAAATGTTTGCCGAGTTATGCCGGGTTGCGGCTGGAGCAGGAGATCGAAAGCTTAAAGCATATCCGCGATCATTACGCAAAGCCGCTTGCGGTTATCTTTGGCGGCGCAAAAATCTCCGATAAAATCAGCGTGATCGAAAAGCTCTATGCGGCTGCGGATTATTTTTTGATTGGCGGCGGCATTGCGAATACGTTTTTTTACGCCGAGGGCCTGCCGCTCGGCAATTCTACGTATGAGAAAATCAAAATCAGCAAGAAAGTTCTGCGTGATGTAGGCACGAAAGTTATTTTGCCGGCTGATGTGGTTTGGGCAGATAATCGGATCCTCGACGTGGGCAAGAACACCGTAATGCAATTTGAAGCAATAATCCGCCGCGCGCGCTCAATCATCTGGAATGGCCCTTTGGGACTCACCGAAGACAAACGTTTTCGAAAAGGATCCGAAGCGATTGCCAGAGCGCTCCTCAAAAGCAAGGCGCATATCGTAGTTGGCGGCGGCGAGACAACCATGCTTTTTGAAAAGAAAAAATTGCCGCCAAATCTCTTCCTTTCTACGGGCGGAGGTGCTATGTTGGAGTATCTTGAAGGGAAAAAACTGCCAGGGATAGAAGCTTTAAGGTGATGCCAATATGCGAATATAATGCAAATTATGCGAATTGCTAATAAAATAATCGAGTCGGATAAGTTGATTTATCAGGATTTATCCTATCAAGTTAATGGAATATTATTTACTATTCACAACGAGATTGGCAGATATGGTAATGAGAAACAATATTGTGATGCAATAGAAGCAAAATTGATTCAAGCAAATATAAAATACGGGCGCGAGAAAGAAATCCCTAAATCGTTTACAGGAGAGTTAAGGGGTAGGAACAAGGTAGATTTTATTA
This sequence comes from uncultured Candidatus Saccharibacteria bacterium, assembly GCA_964362685.1. Taxonomy (GTDB): domain Bacteria; phylum Patescibacteriota; class Minisyncoccia; order UBA6257; family UBA9933; genus CAYIFL01. Next base: position 2,388 of record CAYIFL010000041.1, on the reverse strand, counting down.
TAGAGGATAAAATAATTTTGGAAATAAAAGCGAAGCGCCTAATAGCGCGAGATGAATATTATCAATCGCGAAGGTACCTCGACGCGTTTAATAAAAAGTTATGTATCCTAGTCAATTTTCGAGATAGATATTTAAAACCGAAGAGAATATTGAATTCATCAGTGAGCGCATAATAATTATTCGCAATCTGTAGATTTGCATAAAATTCGCATATTAGCATCATGAAAGAGATTGTCGTTTTCTACCACAAAAACTGCCTTGATGGTTTTACTTCTGCCTGGGCAGCGTGGAAAAAGTTTGGCGCGAAGGCAGAGTATATCGGCCTTGATCCAAGAAGGCCAGCAGTGCCGAATCTAAAAAAGAGGGAGATATTTTTCCTCGACATTGTTTGTTCGGAATCGGATTTGAAAAAACTCGTGAAAGAAAATAAAAGCGTGACCGTAGTTGATCACCATATATCGAGAAAAGATATGGTTCATTTTGCAACCGACGCGGTTTTTTCTCTTGAACATTCAGGGGCAGTATTAAGCTGGAAGCATTTTCATCCGAATAAAAAAATACCCAGACTTTTACTTCACATTGAGGATTATGACTTGTGGCGATTTAAGCTTCCTCACACAAAAGAAAGTAATGCGGCGCTTGGGATACATACATTTGATTTTAGAGAATGGGGAAGGGTTATTGCGGATTTTGAAAATCCGGCAAAGCGGAAGAGTTTTTTTGAAACCGGAAAGATTCTGGTGAACGCGGATCGGCATACGGCAAAAAAAATTGTCGATGCTGCGGAGCAGGTGCTATTTTTTGGCAAGCGGGCACTCGCGGCAAACTCGCCGGTTTTGCATTCGGAAATAGGGCATGAAATGATACGAAGGGGATTCCCTATTGGCATTATTTGGAAAGAGGAAAACGGAGACATTGATGTGAGTTTGCGGTCAAAAAAGGAGGTTGACGCTTCAAAAATCGCGAAAAAATTCGGCGGTGGCGGGCACAAAAATGCCGCTGGTTTTCGATTAAAGGCAACGCAAAAATTTCCCTGGAAAATGGCTAAGTAATCGCAGAACAGACGCGAAACAAAAAACGCAAAACTGACGCGAAACCATTCTGCGTCAGTTCCGCGTATTATTCTGCGTCAGTTCAGCGTTTTATATGTTTCAATTCAACGGAAAATTTAATTTTAAGGATTTAGATCTGGCGTTTATTGACACGGAGACCACTGGCCGTGGTTTTGAGCACGAAATAATCGAAATCGCGGTGGTTCGGGCAAATGGATTTAATTTTTCTGTTATTGATGAATGGGACGTAAAAATTAAGCCAAAACATATTGAAAACGCGGAGGCGGCATCCCTCAAAATAAACGGCTACAACGAGGAAGAGTGGAAAGATGCATCGGCGCTCGAAGATGCGATGAAAGTATTTCTCCAGAAAACCGAAAATGCGATTTTGGTCGGGCACAATATGGTGTTTGACTGGTATTATATCCACAAGGCGCTTGAAGAATGCAATCTGCAATCAACCTTTTGGTTTAAGTGTCTGGATACTATTTCCTTGGCGTGGTTTGCGCTTCGCGATAAGCCAGAAATTAAAAACTTGAGTTTCCGGGAACTGACGCGATACTTTGATATCGAACAAGACCGTCCGCATTCGGCGCTAGACGACGCGCGCGCAACATTCAAGCTTTTTAAGAAAATAGTTGAAAGTTAATCTCCGTATTCGTGGTATTCGTGTGAATTCATTAATTCGTGTTATATATGAAGCATTACGCGTATTTTTTACCCGAAGAAAATAAAAGGGGGATTGCTGAAAGCTGGACCGAGTGTGAAAAAATAGTGAAGGGCAAGCCGAATGCGCGATACAAAGGATTTGATGCGAGGGAAGATGCCGAAGCATGGCTCGAAAAGGGAGCTGATTACGATTTTAGAAAAGAATCTGAAAAAGGAATTTATTTTGACGCAGGAACCGGACGCGGCAAGGGCGTTGAAGTGAGCGTAACCAATGAGCGCGGGAAAAGCTTGCTTCACTTGATTCTGCCGCGCGAAAAGATCAGCAAGTTTGGAAGCTATCTTTTAACAAATGGCTCGACAAATAATTTTGGTGAACTTTTGGCGTGTAAGTTTGCCCTGGAGATTGCGTTAAAAACCGGAGTAGAAAAGGTTTTTGGCGACAGCAAGATTATCGTGAATTATTGGTCAAAGGGGTTTGTGAAAGAAGTGAATGTGTCGGAGGAAACGCTGAATCTGATTGATGCGGTTAAGCTATTACGAGATGGCTTTGAGGAGAAAGGAGGAGCGGTTATCGGAGTCTCCGGCGCCGAAAACCCAGCGGATTTGGGATTTCATAGGTAAACAAAAACCGGCAAGTCATAAGCCGGATTCTGTTCCCGACTAGGTC
>CAYIFL010000040.1:0-5562 GCA_964362685.1 uncultured Candidatus Saccharibacteria bacterium | reverse complement strand
CCCTCGACGCGGCTCGGGAACCATGCCCGCTCGGCCTGCGAGACGGTTTTCTTAGTAAAATCAGGATTGTTTATGCATTTATTTTTTTATTCTTTTTCACTCTTTACACTAGATTGATTTTAGTTTATAGTGGAATCAGAACCTCTTGGCATCATATATGGCAGATAGTTAGGCAGGGCCCGCGAGAGCATAGACCCATACCCTCAACCCACACAAGGAGGAAAGGGAAATGCGCGAAAATAGGCAAATAAGACTCATGAAACCCAGTGACCGCAATGGGAGCAGGACGGAGACGAATCAACGGATGATCGCGAATGACGTCCGCGCGGATGTCGGAGAGACTCATCGGCCAGCGGACCCAGCTGACCAGCTCTTCGATTACACCCGTCTTCAGACCGACGAGCAATACCATCCGACCGTGCCTGCCGGATATCGAACGATATGCGCGACCGTAATCCGGTCCCGGCACCCGCGCCGACACGTGATGAGCGACGACGATGAGGCATATGGAACCGCCTTCGTCCATGCCGTCGCTCAATCGGGCCACCTCGAGTCTTTCTCGTAAGCCATCCACTCTCTGCCATGATGCATACCCATACAGGAGCGCCCCGAAGCGCTCCTTCTTTTTTTATAAAAAATAAAGGGGCCTCATATTGAGAGCCCCACGGAATCCGACAAGCCATCACCTCATCTCACAACAGATTTAGCTGTGCGGGCCGGTACGCCGCCCGCTTGCGGTGATCTTTGATCGCGGCCGTGGCCTGCGCACAAGCCGCTTTATACTGCCAGCCCGGCACGCGACCATCGAGATCAATCACAACGCGCGAGAGTTCCTTCGGCCTCCCGTGCATATCTAGGCCAAAGCAGATGATCGCTCCGCCGCAATTAATCTCTGCTTCATTCGCATTTGCACACACTACGCGATTTACCATCTATCTTCTCCTCTCCGCCAGCATGAGCGCCTTGTTATTCGGTACGTCTCTCACGCACTGATCCTCACCTATGCGGGAACCATACGTAAGAGAAATTGCGAAGCCTAGGACTAATCCAACCATCATAAGACAAACAGCACCAAATACAACGGAGAGCGTGCTCAACACAACATCAGGCTTCTTATCCATTACTCTCTCCCTATGTGGTTGTGAGGTGCAAATAGAATGTTAATCCATTGTAGCACAAAATTTGACATTTGTAAACCCTGTTTTTATACACCGCACCTTGCGCTATACTATACGCATGAAATTAACCTTTTGCGGGGGCGCGGGGATGGTCACGGGCTCGAGCTACTTATTGGAAGCCGAGAAGTCGAAAATTTTAGTTGATTGCGGTTTGCATCAGGGATCAAGTTTTTGCGAGCATTTAAATTTTGAGCCGTTCCCCTACGATCCAAAAACAATTGACGCGGTTTTTATAACACACGCGCATATTGACCACATCGGCCGCCTGCCGCAACTCTATAAAGCTGGCTTCCGCGGAAGAATTTACAGCACGCCGCCTACCAAAGACTTTGCAGAATATCTTTTAATTGACTCCGAACATTTATTGAATCGCGAAGCAGAAGCAAAACATCAACCACCGCTCTACACCCTCGATGACGTCAATAAAGCAATGGCTCTGTGGCATGGCGTGAAGTACCACCAGAAAGTTAAAGTAGGAGATTTTTCTGTTGAGCTCTCCGACGCCGGGCATATTTTAGGATCTGCATGTATTTCGGTTACGGACAAAAAAGCAAAAAAGCGCATTGTATTCTCTGGAGATTTAGGCAATGTAGGAACGCCTATCGTAAAAGAAACAGATCCTGTGGAAGGTGCATCCTACGCCCTGATTGAATCAACCTACGGCGGCCGCATTCATGAAAAGCCTGAAGAGCGCAAAGATATGCTCGAGGATGCCATTGAAGAAACCGTGAAGGCAGGTGGCGTACTCGTTATTCCTGCGTTTGCCATGGAGCGGACGCAAGCGCTGCTTTTTGAATTGCATGAGCTTGTGGAACACGGCCGTATTCCCAAAGTCCCCGTTTTTATCGATAGCCCCTTGGCAATCAAACTCACGCAGGTCTACAAAAAATATGCGGATGATCCGGATTATTTTGACGCGGAGTCTTTAGCGCTTCTTCGTAAGGGCGATGCGATTTTCGATTTCCCAGGACTCCGCCTTACCCTTACCACTGAACAATCAAAAGAAATAAACGATGTGCCGCCGCCTAAAGTTGTTATTGCCGGTTCCGGTATGTCGCAAGGAGGCCGCATTTTGCATCATGAATTGCGCTATTTACCCGGACCGCACAATACGATTCTCTTTATCGGATATCAGGCAACAGGGTCTTTGGGCAGGCAGATTTTAGATGGCGCAAAAAGCGTTCGGATTTTCGGCGAACAGGTGCCGGTAAACTGCAAGACAAAGGCAATCGGCGGGTATTCAGCGCACGCAGACCAGCCGAAACTCCTTGAGTGGCTGCGGCCTATGCGAAATACTCTGGAGAAAGTATTTGTAGTACAAGGAGAAGAGGACCAAAGTATGGCACTCGCGACCAAAATCAGAGACAACTTCGCGATCAACTGCGAGATCCCTACAATAAACGAATCTGTTGAGCTATAATTATATAACCCACCAATAAACACTGATGTTAAACTAATAGCCACGAAAAAATTATTAGTGTTTATTAGTTTTATATTGGTGCATCTTAGTGGATTATATGGAAAACTACTACAAAAAATATAAAATCTGTGTCTCGGGTGCGGCAGAGACAAGCCACTGCGGCCCGGACGCATTCAAACAAGCTGAAGAGATTGGCAGAGAGATTCATACAAGCGGCGCAATTCTCATAACTGGTGCAACAACTGGGTTCCCGTATTGGTCAGCGAAAGGATGCAAAGAAGCAGGTGGCATTGTGGTGGGCGTGTCTCCTGCCAAAACGGAACGGGAGCATGTGGAACGCTACGACCTGCCCATGGATTACCACGATTTTATTTTCTACACCGGCGCCGGGTATGCGGGCCGGAATCTGCTTTTGACCCGCCTCGCTGATGCTGTTATTTTCGGCTGCGGCAGAATGGGCACCGTCAATGAATTCACGATTGCCTTTGAGGACAAAAAACCGATTGGTATTTTAGAGGGAAGCTGGGAAACTGATGAGGTATTCAAAAATATCATCGAGCACTCGCACCGTGCGGATGAGATGAAGGGAAAAATTATCTACTCAAAAGACTCCAAAGAGCTCGTCTCAAGAATTATGAGTCTTATTGCCAAAGAGAAAGAGAAAATTAACGGGGCGAAAAAAGGTCGAAAGATAACATCGTAGCGACACCAATACTCGAATGCACGCGAATGACCCGAATATGTTGATTCGTATATTCGAGTGTCATTCGTAATTAGTGTCGCTTGCATATGCCAGCTAAAAAACCTATCGGCCACGTAACGCATTTCTACAGCGGCATCGGCGTGGCAATCGTAAAATTTAATAAATCCGTTGAGGTAGGCACAGAAGTTCATTTTATGGGCCCGCATACTGACTTCACCCAGAAAATTGACTCTATGCAGTTTGACCATAAGGAAATCAAGTCAGCCAAGAAAGGGCAGGAAGTGGGAATCAAAGTTGATGAGAAGGTAAGGGAGACAGATGAGGTGTTTGAGGTCGCTTAAAACTTTTTTCATTCATCGAGCTCCGCGATATTCATTACAAAAAGTTTTAAGCTGATTTGAGGTTGGTTGAAGGATGGTATTATGTACAAAAACATAATTTTGCCAGCTAGTATTCTCGCTGGAACAATTATTGGCGCAGGGTTTTTTGCCTTGCCCTATCTATTTGTAAAGACCGGCCTTGCAGTCGGTTTATTTTATGTACTTATTTTTGCCGGCGTTTTCATCCTGATGCACCTGCTCTACACTGATATTGTTCTCAGGACTAACGGCACCCATCGCCTCGCGGGTTATGCCTCTCGCTACACGGGAAAATTCGGGGAGCTTATAGCGCTCTGCATTACGATTTTCGGATCCATACTTGCCTCCACCATATACTTGATTCTTTCTATAAGTTTTTTTAATCTTTTAATCCCAGGCATAAACCCTACCCATAGCCTTTTAATTTTCTGGGCTTTAAGTTCTTTCTCGGTTTTTTTCGGCATCAAGCGATTGTCTGTCGCGGAATTTTTTTCAACGTATGGGATTGCCGCAATCATTCTTATTATTTTCGCCTATGGCCTTGAGGGGGCGGGCAGAATAAGCACCGCGCCAGCTGCGACGCTCAATACTTTTTTCCTTCCGTACGGAGCGATTCTATTTTCCTTAAGCGGCAGAATCGCGGTAACCGCTCTCATCGACTATTTTAAAAAAAGAGCGGGCTCGGGCACGAAGGAACCTGTGCGAATTATAAAAAATGCAAAACGTGCAATTATTATTGGCACTCTATTTCCTGCTTGTATCTACGCGCTTTTTGTCTTTGCTATTATTAGCCTCTCGCCCATTGTTTCGGAAGACTCGGTATCAGGGCTTATTGGCTCCTTGCCTTACTATATGCTATGGCTTTTAGGAGCCTTGGGGCTTATTGCAATGTGGAGCACCTATATTGCTATGATCTACGACGTCTCAAAAAGCCTGCGCTTTGATCTCAAATTCCCAGATCTTCCCGCAAAAATACTCGTGGTGTTTACGCCCCTTCTACTCTATTTTGCAGGGCTCAAAAATTTCATAGGGCTTGTGAGTTTTGTGGGCGGCATTTTTATAAGCGTTGAGAGTTTTCTTATTATCCTCATCTGGTCGCGCTTGCCCAAGCCGCGCCATCTTTCCATCTTTAAATCTTTAAACCGCTTCGTGCTCTACGGCTTGCTAATTATTTTTGTTCTTGGAATAATTACCACGCTATTCCCCTCGTAGTTGAATGGATACAATGCCTCCCTCCGAAGGAGGCGGTGCAGGTTCGATTCCTGCCGGGGGGACACTTCGACTCGCTATGCTCGCTCAGTGTAAACACATAGCGAGGCGGGCAAATAGGAATAACGAGACAAGCCACTCCAAAGTAAATAAAAAAGGGCGCAAGTTTTTATGAGCTTGCGCCGGGTTGTGGCCAGTCGTTTTATGCGGACTGGCTGTACGCGCTCGAAATCAGTCTTCGAGAAGACGCGCGAGGACCTTGCCCCAATCTTTTGTCCTATCGTCACACATAGGAGCATGCATGATGACGACCTTGGCGCCGTTCACCGTTAATGGCTCTCGCTCAAACCAATCCACCATCGCCGACGCAGGGTGATTGTGGTGGTTCGTGGCGGTGGCCACAGCGACAAGCCTGATGCCAGCTTTCGCCAGCGCCAGAGCGAGCGGGAAGCCCGCATCGATCTCTGTTCCGACATACTGCTTTATGGCGTCGGGGCCAAGAGTCGTGGGCTCGGCAGGCATCAGGAGGTCGATAAGGGCGGCGTCGAACTGCTCCTTCTCGACCATCCGCTGCGCCTCGGTATAGTCGTACAAAGCGACCACCTGATGACCGAGGGCTTCGAGCTGACGCTTCCCCGCGCGTCGGTGAATCAGGCTGTCGTCAACGAGCAAGATTTTCATCTAATACCTCCT
>CAYIFL010000039.1:0-5715 GCA_964362685.1 uncultured Candidatus Saccharibacteria bacterium | reverse complement strand
TATACTCATTAAATCCAAGCGAGCTCCGAATCCTTTTGGAAAAGCGCTAGGTGCTTCAATTTGTAGATTAGCATTCATTTGTAGTTTTGCATCGGTCATATGAGGTACAAATACAACGCCCGAACCCAGCAGGGAGAATTGCAGGCAGGATTTGTTGATGCGTCCGGCAAGGATGCGGCTCTTGATATTCTGCGCGGCCATAATCTTTTTATTCTAAGCCTCGACGAAACCGGCGGACCCTTGTGGTATGAACGGGCATTTGGTTTTTTAAACCGCGTAAAAATCAAGGACTTAATGGTCTTTACCCGTGAATTTTCTATCTTGCTTGATTCAAAAGTTTCATTGGGGGATAGTTTGCGCATACTCGAAACCCAGACGCACAAGGCGCTCCTCAAAGAAGCGGTGCATGAAGTGTATGAGGGGGTATCTGCCGGACTCTCGCTCTCGCAGGCAATGGAGCGGCATTCAGATATTTTTTCCGAATTTTTCATCAATATGATCCGGCCCGCAGAAATTACCGGACGGCTCGACCAGGCAATGGGCTTCCTTGCGGATTATTTAGAAAAAGAGGCGCTCTGGGTATCGCGTATCCGGAATGCGTTGATCTATCCTGCGGCGATTCTCGTGCTTTTCGGCTTTGTCTCGCTCTTTATGATGGTCTATGTATTTCCCCAGCTTGAGCCGGTTTTTGCGGATTCAAACGTAGCGCTTCCCCTTATTACCAAGATATTTTTAGGTGCCGGGGGCTTTATTGGGCGCTGGTGGCTTGCGATTATACTTTTAAGCGTTCTTTTTATCGTGCTCATTGCGGATTATTTGCGGAGCAATGAGGGGAAGATTGTTGCAGATGAGCTAAAGCTTCGGTTGCCCATTTTCGGCAAGCTCTACAAAAAAATTTATGTTGCCCGGTTTGCCGAGGCAACCAGCATTCTGATAAAAGGCGGAGTGCCACTCGTGCAAGGAGTGGAAATCGTTGGCCATTCCATCCAGAACTCCATTTATGCGAGTGTGCTCCACGAGGTTTCAGAAGGCGTCCGACGTGGGGATACCCTATCTGCGCTTCTTACCGCTAATCCTGACTACTTTCCCTCTTCAATAGGCGAAATGGTGGCTGTGGGTGAGGGATCCGGCAGAATGGATGAGGTTTTATCTAAAATAGCCGTGTTATACACACGTGAAGTTAACGATATTCTCTCAAATCTGATAGAATTAATACAGCCCGCATTAATAGTGGTTATCGGCGGATTTGTGGGTTTGTTGTTTGCAAGCATTCTAGTTCCGATTTATAATTTAACTAGTGCTTTTTAAAGGTCGAGAGAATAATAACACGAATCTTTAAATAACACGAATGCCACAAATACGATCGAATATATTCGTGGATTAGTGTGAATTTGCAGATTAGTGTTGTATCTATGAAAAAAGGTTTTACTTTAATCGAAATTTTGATAGTGGTTGCGATTATCGCGCTTCTCGCTACCATCGTATTAGTTGGCGTAGGAAGCTTCAGAAGTAAGGGTCGGGATGCGCGAAGAATATCTGATCTAAATAATGTGCGGAATGTCCTAGAGCTTTATTTCTCAAAGGAAGGTAAGTATCCCGATGTAGCAACATGGGCTGATTTAGAGGTTGAAATAAAGGCTGCAGATATTGGCGTTTCATACCTTCCGCACGATCCAACAACTGGTTGGGATTATGGCTATTGTGTAATTCCTCCAGCTGTTGTAGGTGGTATAAGTGATACTTCGAGATATGCTATAGCTGCTCACTTGGAAGATGGATCAAATCCTGCTTTATTGCAAAATCCGAGCTATCCATGTCAGCCAACCTTGCCGGTAGGTACGCCTGATGACGGAGTTGCATGTAGTATAAAACCAGCCGTAGGAGTCGCGGCCGCGCCTACAACTAAATTGTGTTTAACAATACAATAAGATAAGAAAGTAGCTAGTAGATAGGAGCTAGCAGCTAGCAGCTAGCAGAAATTCGTTCTGATGGAATATGTAATTTTATTTGTATTTGGAATCGCGGTAGGCAGTTTTATAAATGTAGTAATTCTGCGCTACTTACCAGGAGAGAGGTTGCTAAAAAACGTGAAACGGCTTGGGGGCAGATCGCACTGCCCCCATTGTCGTAAGCAGCTCTCCTGGTACGAACTCGTGCCGGTTATAAGTTTTATTATTCAGAGGGGTAAATGCCGAAAATGCAGGAAACCGATCTCATGGCAGTACCCGATTGTGGAACTTATAAGCGGCTTGATTTTTGTTTTTGTTCCCTATCAGTTACTCAATTACTCAATTACCCAGCTTCCAATTACCCAATTACTTAATTACCAATTACTCGCCACCGCTCTTTGGCTTTTAATTTTCGAACTTTTCCTTATACTCGCTGTTATTGATTTTAGAAAATATATTATTCCTGATGAGATTACGATAACTCTTGGCGCTCTCGGACTAGCTTTGATTTTAATACAGGTGATTGGCGGGATTTTTAGCTCGGTCTCGAGTGAATTTTTCAAATCGTACGCGCTACTTTTTGGCTTACGACAGAATATTTTGCTTAATTATTCTATTGCAGCAGGTATCGGCGGCGGGTTTTTTAGTGCTATAATACTACTTAGCCGTGGTCGGGCAATGGGTTGGGGTGATGCGAAGCTTGCGTTTGCCCTGGGGCTTATCTTTGGCTGGCCGGAAATACTTATGGTTTTAAGCCTGTCTTTCATATCCGGCGCGCTCGTCGGCATTGGGTTAATTATCAGGGGGCGCAAAACATTAAAGGACAGGGTTCCCTTTGGCCCGTTTCTCGTGCTTGGCGGAGCAATTACTTTTGTTTTTAGCTATCCGATTATTCATTTCTATTTCAGTTTTTTTAACGCGTTTCTTATCCTCTGATGCAAAAAAGCACATATGATACAACGAATGCGGGGCGTGCAATGCGAGGATTCAGTCTGGTTGAGATTCTCGTAATGCTTGCTATTATAGTGTTTCTTACAACTTTAATCGTTGTCTATGGCGCGAAAGGGACAAAATATATTGTCCTTTTTCGCGACCAAGCAAGCGTAATGAATACTATTGTGCGGGCAAAGTCCCTGGCTATTTCAACGTATGGTCAGGCAGGTGCCCAGAAGACGCCGTGCGGCTACGGTGTTCATTTTGATGCGGACGGTACCTATATACTCTTCAAAGAGCAGGCAGTGGCCTTGGATTGCAGCGATAAGGATAATACATATACGCCAGGCAATCCCGAAGAATTAGTGCAAGCATTCCAGATTAATAAGGCATTGCTATTCAAAAATTTGGGCGCAACCGATATTATCTTTGTCCCGCCGAATCCTGATGTGGTTATGAATCCTAAGCTTGCAGCGCCGAATACTTCAGTTTCTATCGTGCTTGGAGTAAAAGATGATTCCAAAAATGTCACGATTAAGGTAAATACGTTTGGGCAGGTGAGCACGCAGTAAAAACATAAAGCATGGAACATAAAACATGAAACATTTAATATGAAAAAAAAGTCACACAATCGCAAGTCGTATTTTCGCATGTTCCATGCTTCATGTTCTGTGTTCCATGATAACCGGGGCCAGCTTTTAATCGAGTCCATCATCGCTATTTTTTTAGTTATTGTCGGGATGATGGCTATTCTTGGATTTCTTGCGAACGCCTTGAGTTTAAACCGGGTGGTGAGTGACCAATTAACCGCAACCTATCTTTCTGAAGAAGGAATCGAAATCGTAAAAAATATCATTGATTCTAATAAAGGGAATGGCAAGGTATGGAATGATGGCCTCAAGGTAAATGCAGCAACAGACTATTCCCCCCAATATGACGATAAAACACTGAATGCGGCGGGGTTCCAGCTTGGACCGCTTCTCTATGATCCGGCTACGGGTTATAGCTATAAAGGCGGCGGAGAAGAAACCGCATTTAAGCGGAAAGTAACGCTTACGCCGATTATTCGGGGCGGCACGGTCAATGAGTATCAAGTGAATTCCCTTGTGGAGTGGGTTTCGCGCGGCGGCGGCAAATTCAGCGTTAACATCGAAGATCATTTTTATGACTGGCGGTAGACCGATGCAAAACTACAAATGAATGCTAATGTACGAATAATAAAAATTCGAGGGTTCACCCTAGTTGAACTCATTATCTCAATGGCTTTATTCGTGATTCTGATTTCCATTGCAGCAGGCGGGTTCGCTTCAGCGCTTCGCACCCAGCGTTCTATTGCATCCCTCGTGGACGCAAACAATAATGCGAGCCTGGCTTTAGAGCAAGTGGCGCGGGAGATGCGGATTGGCTATGATTTCTGCGGCATGCAGGGCGTGAATTGCAAGGATAATTCCGGAACGTATACTAACCTTAAATTCACGAATGCCGTGGGTAAACCAGTTGAGTATAAATTAGAAGATGATGCAATCAAGCGGGGATTTGATGATGGTACCGGAATGGTTTTCCAAAAAATTACCGCAGAAACCGTTTCGATAAGCGCTTTGCGGTTTACGCTTATGTCCCCTGGGAGTAAAAAGGTGCCGCCTCGCATCACGATTAATTTTACCGTGGCCTCGCGGAATCCCGCCTTGAAAAATATTATGACGAATGTGCAGACAACCGTGAGCGGGAGAAATTTTTAGGCCGATCCAAATCTACAAATGAATCCGAATCTACAAAATAAAAATAAAATTAAGGGGCAGACGTTACTGGTTGTGGTTCTGCTCTTGGGCGGTATGATGATCGCGTCATCAGCCATTGCCGGCTATGTGATGCTTATCTCTATTCGTCAGTCATCAGACATTACTAACTCCGGTAAAGCCATTGGCGCAGCTGACGCGGGCATCGAGTGGCTTTTGTATTGCCGTTACAAAAACTTGAGTTATCCAAGGCCAGTATTCACAAATGGCGTAACGTTTGCCATAACTTTTTCCGGGGCAAACTGCCGAGCTACCGGCGTAACATCGGCAAAGTCTATCGGCGAATCAAAAGGTATTTTTAGGGCTTTTCAGATTAATCTCTAGGAGTATTCGCGAATTAGCGAATGAGTAATAATCGTTATTTGCCATATTCGCATTCATTCGCTAATTTGTGATTACTACTATGTTCAAAGAACAAGCCAAAAAGCGCATTCTGCAGCTAAAAAAAGCCATCAATAAATACCGGTACGACCGTTTGGTTTTGGATAAAACAGAAATTTCTCCTGAAGCAGAGGATGCTCTTAAAAAAGAATTGTTTGATTTGGAAACAGCGTTTCCGGATTTAGTAACGCCAGATTCGCCAACCCAGCGCGTTGGCGGAGAGCCCCTTAAGCAGTTCAAAAAAGTGCGGCACGAAGAGCCGATGCTCTCCTTTAACGACGCATTTTCCGAAGACGATATGCGGGATTGGTTCACACGCGTGGAAAACTACCTCGGTAAAAAAATCAATTCTGATTTCTATTGTGAATTAAAAATTGACGGCTTGGCAATTGAACTTATATATGAAGATGGTTTATTTGTGCAAGGATCCACGCGCGGAGATGGACAGATTGGCGAGGATATTACGGAAAATTTGAAAACCGTTGAAGCAATCCCACTGCAATTAGAAATTAGAAATTTGAAATTATCCGCCCGCGGCGGATCCGCATCTGGCGGAGAAATTCCCCCACGACTTGTCGTGAGGGGGGAGGTTTTTATCACAAAAAAAGAATTTGAGCGAGTCAATAAAGAGCAAGAAAAGAAAGGCGGGAAAATTT
>CAYIFL010000038.1:0-5775 GCA_964362685.1 uncultured Candidatus Saccharibacteria bacterium | reverse complement strand
TTTGAAAAATCAAAAAGGCCAATCGCTCCTTGAGGTTTTGATAGCCGTAGCCATTGCGGTTATTCTCGTCACAACATCTGTTGTTGCGATTGCCGTTATGTTGAGTAATGATACCGCGGCGAAAACCGTCCAGATCGGAAATCAACTTGCTCTTGAATTGCAGGAAGAGCTTCGGGCAATGAAAGATGTGTACTGGAGCGATGTGTATGCCCTAAACAAGGGACCGGCAAACCCTTATTTTTTAGAGAGAACGGCGCCGGGTACAGGCAATCCGTTTCTGATTCAGATAGGAGAAGAGACCGTGAGCACAACCAGCGGTTCTTTTGTGCGGTATTTTTACGTTGATGCGGTAAACAGGGGAAATTGCGGCGTGGGAAATATTGTGTCGAGTACCGTTACGCCGTGCAGTAATCCGGGGAATGGGTCTCCGCTCGATATTGCCACTGATCCTTCTACGCTCAAAGTATCGGTTGTCGTAAGTTCAACAAACCAGATAGCGACAACGTTAGTCGGCTATATTACGCGTTCGCGCAATAACGTTTTCGTGCAAAGCGATTGGTCTCACGGCCCAGGCCAGGAACATTTTCCGACCTCAACCTTGGCACAGCAGAGTTCATCGTCTGCATCGATAACGCAGACAGACGATAGCGCTTCGCAGACCGGTTTTAACCTGGGCGGGTCTACTTTTGCGAATACTGAAGTAGTGGGCACCGGGTCGAATGCGAGTATACAACTTAGTCCGCAGTAAGAATTTTTTAAATGAAGAAAATAACAAAATATAGTGTACTGGTAGTAGCCCTTATGTGCTTTGTTCTTTCCGTTAAATCCGGAGAAGCGGCGCGGGTTATTATTGGTGGCTTTGAAGGCTGCATAGATGAATGTGCTGTGAGCTCTGGCACGTTTTCAAGGAGTGATACGATTAAAAATAGCGGCTTGAGTTCAGTCAGGATAAATCCTGTTGGCACAGCTATTGGAAACTGCACGCTTAGGGCATATTTGACTACCGGGCTATCAGCGGCAGACGGTTTTTCCGCCGCTACCGCTTATTATAAATTCGCTTTTAGGGCGGATACCATCCCGACCAGCACTGAAAATATGTTTAATGTGAGAGGGACGAATAATAGCGTTAAAACAAAATTGCGATTAAATAGTGATGGCACGATGACTTTAATTAATACTTCTGGCGTGAATTTATCAACAAGCACTACGGCTCTTGCTTCGGCCACTTGGTATTATCTTGAGCTTAAAATCGGCACAGGTGCTTCTGCGGCTTATGAACTTAAAATAAACGGCACAGCGGAATTTTCTGGCACAGGCAATCTAGGCACAAGTAATAATGGCGGAGCGCAAGTAGGGAAAGATACCAATCTAAATGGAGCAGATGTAGATTTCTATTATGACGATATATCCGTTGATGACACTGCATATCCCGGAGACACACATATTTTATCAATGAGTCCCAATGCCACAGGCACGCTTAATCAATGGACCAAAGGGGTAGGAAATTCTAACTGGTCAAGCATAGATGAAAACATAAGAAGTAATACCGATTATGTGATGAGTAATACCGCGTTAGGAGCTAATACGGTTTCTCAACACGAGTTTGAAGACACCTCTACTGTTGGAATAGCTGGAACAATCAATGGAGTAAATATAATATCATTTGCGAGTGAAAACGTTGCTGGTGTTACAAATGCTCAAGTCGGAATATGGTCTAACTTGGTTATCGCTTCCACTACCGGAGTTAATTTGAGTGCGCTTTCAGCTCTGGGCAAACTTCAAAATACCGACCCGAATACCGGCATAGCTTGGACAACCTCTGCCATTGATTCGGTTCAAGCGGGATTTATAGATAATGCTTCGTCAACAGTGGCGATCAGGGCAGTTTGGCTCATAATGAATGTGGATTACACGAGTTCAACCGGCCCCGTATATCAAAATTCGGGAACGTACACGTCGGGGGTTCTTGATGCGAGTGCCGGCGTGTATAGCTGGGGAGCTCTTTCCTGGAGCCAGGGTGGGACCGGCACCATTACCATAAAAGCAAGATCAGCGAATAATGCCTCTATGAGCGGTGCTCCGGGATGGGGAAGCTGCAATGCCATACCAAGCGGGTCGGATCTCTTAAGCGGCGGCTGTGTCGCAAACGGCGACCGGTACATCCAGTATCAAGCGGTTTTGACAACAGCCGATACGTCCGTGACCCCGTCCTTGGATAGCATAACATTTGGATATGTTTTAAATTCAGTTTCCTTGAGAATCATTACGTATATTAATAAATCATTTGCCAGTTCAAGTAATGTGGATTATGGAACTATAGCCGGCTCCATTCAAATTTTAGGCGCTCCCCCAAAATCTGATCTTACTTCAAGTATTTTCGACACCCAAATGGCAAGCGGCACCGCCTTAAATTACATTTTATGGCAGGGAGATTTGCCGAGTAGCGCGATTGTTCGATTTCAGATTGCTTCATCAAATTGTCTTAATGGCGCGGCCAATCCGCCTGCTTGCTCGATTGGTACGTGGAGTTATATAGGTCCAGACGGATCGAATGCGACGTACTATGGCCCGGTAGATAAGAACGTCGTTCTACCGATTAATCTGAAATACCAGAATAATTACCGTTATTTCCGCTATTTCATAGATATGGAAGCAGGACTCGTGAATAGTCCGCGCGTGGATGATGTTATTATCGGCTGGTCGCCGTAGCAGAAGCAGCAAGTGTCAGGTATCGAGTAGTAGGCTAAGGCATGGCCTTAGACCTCCTTTTTGATTGAAAAAAAGAGGGAAATGAGGCATCATTCTATAGAAGCAAAATCTTGCGAATAGCAACGCGAAATTTAGCGAAGATTCGCGTTTTGTTTCGCACTAATTCGCTTCTAAATATGTACGATTTCTCTAAAATCGAAAAACAGTGGCAGGACGCGTGGGCCGAGCAGGATATTTACCGCGCAAAAGATAAAAGCAAAAAGCCCAAAAAGTATGTCTTGATCGAATTTCCCTATCCGTCCGGCGAGGGTTTACATATGGGGCATTTGCGGCCGTATGTGGCAGGGGATGTCTACAGCCGGTTTTGGCGGATGAAAGGATTTGAAACTATGTATCCCATAGGTTGGGATGCCTTTGGTTTGCCAGCTGAAAATTTTGCGATTCGGCACAAGGTACATCCGCGCATTTCTACGGAAAACAATATCCAAAATGCAAAGCGTCAGCTCAAGAGTTGGGGTATTGGTTTTGATTGGTCGCGTGAAATAAATACCACGGATCCGGCGTATTACAAATGGACCCAGTGGATTTTTTTGCAATTTTTTAAGGCAGGATTGGCCTACGAGGCAACCGGCTTAATCAATTGGTGCCCAAAAGACAAAACGGGATTGGCTAATGAAGAGGTGATTGACGGCAAGTGCGAGCGCTGCGGCACAAACGTAGAGAAAAAAGAACTAAAGCAATGGTATCTGAAGATTACCGCGTACGCGGATAAGCTCATCGCGGGATTAAAAAAGCTCGATTGGCCAGAGCCGGTGAAATTACAGCAGGAGAATTGGATAGGGCGATCTCTGGGCTCAGAGATCGAATTCAAAATTCAAAATTCAAAATTTAAAATTTTCGTGTTTACGACGCGTGCTGACACGCTTTTTGGCGCGACGTATATGGTATTGGCGCCAGAACACCCACTCGTCGCAGAGCTCCTCAAAATAAAAAATAAAAAAGAAAATATAAAAAATGCCGACGAAGTAAAAAGATATATTGCGGTAGCAAAGAAGAAAACGGAAGTACAGCGGACAGAATTAACCAAAGAGAAAACCGGTGTTGAATTACAAGGTATAAAAGCAATCAATCCCGCGACAAAAAAGGAAATTCCCGTCTGGATTGCGGATTATGTGCTGGCGTCGTATGGTACCGGCGCCATTATGGGCGTGCCTGCGCACGATGAGCGTGATTTTGAATTTGCGAAAAAATTCAAGCTGCCGATAAAAATGGTAATTTGCCCGAATTATCCAGAGCCTAAGTGCCCCATTTTGGATAAAGCTTTTGTTGAGTATGGGTACGCAGTTGACTCCGGAAAATTTACCGGAATGGATTCAGAAAAAGCCAAGAGCGAAATCACGAAATTCGTCGGCGGAAAAATGAAAACACAATATCATTTGCGCGATTGGGTTTTTTCAAGGCAGAGGTATTGGGGAGAGCCGATCCCGCTTGTCTTCTGCGAAGACTGCGCGGTCAAAATCAAAAATCAAAAATCAAAAATAAAAAATAACGAATTTAGCAAAGGTGAAATATTAAATCCTGGGTGGGTTTCGGTTTCTGAAAACGATCTGCCGGTAAAACTTCCGGAAGTAAAAAAATATGAGCCAACGGGCACGGGAGAGTCACCCTTGGCTTCTCTAAAAGAGTGGGTGAATGTGAAATGTCCAAGGTGCGGCGGCTCCGCAAAACGAGAAACCAATACCATGCCGCAATGGGCAGGCAGTTCGTGGTACTACCTTGCATACCTTATGCAAGGAATTTCCAATTTTGAATTTCCAATTTCCAATTACGCGGATGCGTTTAAGCGCTGGCTGCCGGTTGATGTGTATTTCGGCGGTATGGAGCACACCACGCTTCACCTCCTCTATTCGCGTTTTTGGCATCAATTTTTATATGACGAGAAAATTGTTCCGACTCCAGAGCCCTACGCGAAACGCGTGCCGCATGGTATTATTTTGGCAGAGGACGGCGAAAAGATGAGTAAGAGCCGCGGCAATGTGGTGAACCCCGATACCATTATCAAAGAATTCGGCGCTGATTCCTTGCGGATGTATGAATTATTTTTAGGGCCGCATGAGGCAAGCGTAAGCTGGAGCAGCAGGGGAATTCTGGGGGTGCATAGATTTTTGGAGAGAACGTTTCGACTAAATAAAAAATTCAATATAAAAAATAAAAAAGAAGGAGCAATGCGTGGGACTGATACAGCTATAAATGCCGTTTTACACAAAAGTATTAAGAAAGTTACGGAGGATATTCAAGCATTCAAATTCAATACTGCGGTATCAGCGCTTATGGTGCTTTTGAATGCATTCGAAAAAAGTCCGGAGAGCGTAGAAAAAAAGCATATAGAGATATTTTTAAAACTACTCTCGCCGTTCGCGCCGCATCTTACCGAAGAGCTCTGGCACGAGTTTGGCAACAAAACATCTATACATTTGGAAAAATGGCCAGAATATGATCCGGCACTTGTACGAGAGGGCATATTCGATCTTGTTATTCAAGTAAACGGCAAAGTGAGAGACAAAGTGAGCGCGCCGATTGATATATCACAAAAAGAAGCGGAGAAAGCCGCGATGCGGCAGGGAAAAATCAAGGCGTCCCTTGGAAGCCGCAAGCCAAAAAAAATAATTTTCGTGCCGAACCGATTGATAAATATCGTTATATAAAATGGACGGCGCTACATTACTCAAAATTGCCTTAGTTATTATTGTCGTGCTTGGTATCGGCATTTATCTGATTGGCCACTACCAGTTGTCCTTCTCGTCCCTTCGGGGGTCAGGACGAAGTTCATCTACATCCCCATTTGCGTTTCAGACGCCCTTTAGTTATTTCCGATCGAGTTCAACATACGGCTTGCCGCTTTTGCCCTGGAATCCGAAATTTACGTCCCCCGGTGGATTTGGTTCTGCGGTAGGGAATTATACGGGCGGGGTATATACTGCCGGATGCAATTATCTAAGCGGCGGCGGATAATATTATTTCGGCGGCACAAGCTATTCATTGCCTCCGGGCATAACACCCTCACAA
>CAYIFL010000037.1:0-5807 GCA_964362685.1 uncultured Candidatus Saccharibacteria bacterium | reverse complement strand
ATGAAAACTCCCCCATTCACAAAGCTAGAAAAATGACGCGTAACAGCGATCGCTGTTATACGTCATTTCGCTTAAATCACAGGAGTGGAAAAATTAAGGACATCGCAAGTCCTTAATGTTTATTTTAATTACACCGCTTTAGTTAACTAAAGCGCTTAGCCTACTTCATTTTCTCTTCTTATTACAGTTTATACAAGACATAAATAAAAAAATAATTTAGAATAGCACTATGCGTTCCCAAAAAATAAGAAGTTTCCAAAAAACTATCTACGCCTACTACAAAACCCATGGCCGGAAATTGCCGTGGCGGAAGACGCGCGACCCCTACAAAATTTTAGTGTCCGAAATAATGCTCCAGCAAACGCAGGTATATCGCGTACTGCCAAAATATGCTGAATTCATAAAGCGCTTCCTTACTTTTCGCGCATTGGCAAAAGCGCCGCTCCCAGCTGTACTCAAGGCGTGGCAAGGATTGGGCTACAATCGCCGTGCATTAGCACTCAAGAGAATCGCGGAAATCGTAGAAAAAGAATATAAAGGGAAGTTGCCAAAACTGCCGGCATTACTAGAGAAACTGCCGTGTATTGGGCCAGCGACAGCAGCTTCGATTTCCGCATTCGCGTGGAATACGCCTTCGGTATTTATCGAAACTAATATCCGCACGGTATTCATTCATTTTTTCTTTAAAAATAAAAAGGTGGTGCGCGATGAAGAAATCTTAAAGCTCGTACGAGAAACGCTTGGCCGCAAAAATCCCCGCGAATGGTACTGGGCATTGATGGATTATGGCGCGATGCTCAAGAGCAATGGCGCGAAATATAATTCGCGAAGCGCACACTATACAAAACAAAGCAAATTCAAGGGATCAGACCGGCAAGTTCGCGGAGCAATTCTCCGCGCACTACTTAAACAGAAAGAAGCGTCATCTGCCAACATTAGAAAAGAAATGGCGATTCCAAACGAGCGGCTTTCCCCTATTTTGAACGCGCTCATACGGGAAGGATTTATAAAAAAACAAAAGGGCTCTTATTATCTCCAAACAACATACATACAATAATGATTTTTTAGGATTCACAGCGCTCCGTGTGGCTTGCATTTACTGGTAAGTTGATTTTTTGTTATGTATATTGTATTATACAATTTACTCTTCCATTCAAACCGAAACCGAATTAAACCGGAACCGAAAGGAGGAAGGAAGAATGAGCACTTTGAAACCCGATAAGATCGTAGAGGTGATGTCCGGTTACATGCTTTCATGGTATATTTTCGCGGCAAGACGGTTGAGATTTTTCGAGAGGTTGGGTGAGCGCCCATTTTCAGCCAAAGAGTTGGCGGAAAACGTTGGGATCGGCGAGCGTAAGGCCGGGATCATTCTGTCAAACCTTGAATCTGCCGGTTTGGTGACGCGCGATAACGGCGCTTACCGCAATAGCCCGGAAGCCGACCATTATCTTACAGGTAAGGTTCCTGATGACGACATGCGGCCGTGCCTTAGATTCTACGAGGAGATGAGCTGTCCCGCCTGGACCCGTTTCCCTGAAGCGGTGAAAACCGACGGACCGATCTTCGGGAATTTGGAGTTCACGCCAGAACAGCAGAAGATCTTTACCGAAGGCGTGGAGTCGGTAACCACGCCAACCGCCCGTGCTCTGGCCGAGAGTTACGACTTCAGCCAACACCGTAGCGTCCTGGATTTGGGCGGCGGCCGCGGATCCTACGGCATTTGGATTCTAGAGCGGCACCCGGGTGTTTTCTACACCCTGTTCGAATGGCCACAGGTGGCAAAGCTCGCGCGCGAGCGGTTCGTCGGCCACAAGCTGGCGGGTAAAGTAGAGATCCATGAAGGAGATTTCTTCAGGGATCCTCTGCCCGGTAACCATGATTGTGTTTTGGTTGCCAACGTCATTCACCTGTACACCCCCGAGGAGAATCTTGAATTGCTCCGTTGCATCCGCAAAGGCGTGCCTGATGGAGCAAAGTTGCTCTTGGTGGATTACTTTACCGGCGTCAGTTCGGTTGAGTCACCCATCACCCTGCGCTGGTCTGGCGAGTTTATGATGTTCTCCGGGGGCAAAGGAGGAGGGTATAGCCAACAAGAGATATTGGACCTTTTGGCCAAAACCGGCTGGAAATACAACGATACCTTACCCCTGACCTCTTATACCTCCTGCGTCATAGCAGAAGCTATCGGGTCTAACGCCTAACAAGGCAAAACTCTGGGCGACGACAAAACTGTCGTTGTCCAGGGCTTTTTTTATCCCGCCCAATGCCGGTTACCGATCCTTCGCTATTGGCAGAGAAACCGTTATTTTAGTGCCTCTGCCTTCTTCGGATTCTATCTTGATGTTACCCTTATGGCTTTCAATGATGTTTTTGGCGATAAAAAGCCCGAGTCCGGAACCGTCTGTCTGAAGCTTTATGGCATTTTCTCCTCTAAAAAACTTAGTAAACAGCATCCCTAATTGCTGCTTTGGTATTCCAATGCCGGTATCTTCTATTTCAACCGTCAAGATTTCTCTATTATACTTTATTGAGATTTTCACCTGGCCCCCTTTATGAGTGTAGTTCAATGCGTTCTCTATTAAATTTTGAAATGCCAGAGAAAGTTTTTCCTCGTCCGCTTTTATGGCCGGCACATTCTCTTTGGGTTTTTCAAAAATAACCTTAATATTTTTCTCCTTTGTTCTATCTTCTTTCGCCTTAATCCATTTTTCAATTAGTTCTCCTATGGAAATTTTTTTAAAGATAAAGTCATATTTCCCTTCTTCAAGTCTCGAAATATCCAAAAGGTCGTTTACTAACGTAATCATTCTTTGAGTTGAAAATTGTCCTTTTTTTATAAGTTCTTTTTGCGCCGGCGACATTTTTCCCGCCGCTTCTTTTGAAAACAAGCTAAAAACCCACTTTATGACCGTAAGAGGAGTGCGTAGTTGATGGGCGGCAACCGAAACAAAATCTGTCTTCATCTGTTGTATCAGCTGATCGCGGGAAATATCGTGGAGGGTGATGATCCGTCCGACATTGACCTGATCTCCATCCTCAATTTCTCCAATGATGACATTAACATACGCCTCCTTTTTCTCTTTGCCGAGAAGCAATAGTTCGTTTCTTTCGAGCAGCACCCCTTTTGGTAATTCCGGTTTATAAGCGTATTTTTCCATCACATCCAGGCGCACATTTTGATCCCAGATGCTCACAACCTCATCTATGTGTTTTGCAATGACATCGCGCATTGCATAACCGGTCAGGGTTTCAGCGATACTGTTAAAAACAATAATCTTTCCCTTGATGTCAGTCACAATAACCGCGTCGGTAATCCCGGAGATGATACGCTCGAGCTGGTGCTTTCCCGCCTCCACAACCCGCTTACTCTCTGTAATCATCTTCATAGATTCGCGCAACTCATCGGCAGTCGCATAGAACGACGCCGCCAGATTTTCAATCTCATCTCTGGTCTTGATGGGAATCTTATATTCCAGTTGTCCATCGCGAAATTTCTGCACCGATATTCCCAATTGCTCGATGGGATTGACTATCTTTCTCGCGAGAACTAGCGCCACAATGACAGCCATACCTAACATGCCTAAAAGGATAAGTACGGAAAATATTGTGCTATCACGCACCGATGCCAGCGCGACATAACTAGGGATTTCGGCTACTACAAACCAACGGGTGTTAAGGGATAACGCCGCCGAACCAAGATCCCCAAACAATATCTGGATAGGCTCTGAGGCGCCGATCACCTCTTCCCCCTTTTCATTTTGAAAAATACCAGCCACCGCCCTTCTATTCTCCGATGTAAGCGCCTCCGCGACGATACCAACGCGGGAAAAATTTTCTTTGAGTGCAACTTTTGAAAAATCCTGGTGGGCTATTATAGTACCATCTCCGTCAAAAATGGATGCTTGGCCCAGCTCCTTTGTCACGGAAAGATCGCGTACCACCTTTTGCAATATGCGCGCGTCTAATTGCGCGATGACGGCACCAAGGAATTCGTCCTGGGAAGAAAAAAACGCCTCGCCGATGATGAAAAAAGGTTCGTTGTTTTCCCAAAAAACCGGGCCGATATAGCGGCGATCTTTCCGAACAGCGAGAAATTCCTCCGAATCGCTTCTATCGCGCAAATCAGCCGGGAAGATCACCTTTATTCTATGAGCGCGCACCAATTCTTTTCCCTCCGCATTCAAAACCGAAAGCTCAAAAAGGTCGCTTTGCGAAAAAAGCGTTTGCTCAATCAATCTATGGAGATATTGCTCATCCTCGGGGAGATTCTGCTTAAATTTGCCGACAGCTTCAATCGCCGCAAACTGCAGCCGTATGAAACTGGATATTTCTTTTGCCGCTTCGTTTGCAACACGGCTTTCTTGTAAAATGATGCTCTCGCGCTGGGAATTTTGAAATTTAATAAGCACCTGGGTGGTAGCCAGAAGAAACGGGACAGTTGCGACTCCAAAAAAAAGGAGTACTAACCTTTTTCTCAATACTCGTTTTCTTTGTATTTTTACTGGTGCTTGATTCATCTATCGTCAACAACTTTATCCGCAATCTCAAGAACGGATCCGGGAAACTCCACGCCGGCAAGACGCGCTCTTACGGGATAAACGACTAGCGATGTTTTTTCCACGTATTCAAGCGGTATATCTCGCGGCTTGGCGCCCCGAAAGATCTTGTCCGCCATCCTAGCGACTTGCTTCCCCGCAATACTGAAATCGCCGCCGTAGCCAAAATGTCCGCCGTTCGGCAGGTCTTCCAATGGCGCGACCATGAGATCTATCTTTTCGCCGACCAATTTTTTCGTCAGATCTTGAACGTCCTCTATTGTTGTTTGCGAATCCAATAAAACTTCTTTAAACGTGATATTCGTATATCCAAGTTCTTGGAGCCCCGCTTTAATCCCCTCTATGGCATCGGCACTTTGTCGTACAAAAAGCACGCCGATAGTCCTTGGTTTTGAAAGCGCCATCGATGGCAAAGGGGCATTGGGCGGCGTTGCCTGAAAGATCCTCACTAAAGAGAGCAGGATGACTGCAGCGACAACGAGCATCACGACGGTAATGAGAATCCGAAAATTTTTAATTCCGCGCATAGTGTTCTACTTTCCGATTTTCGTATCCGCGATGTCAAGCAGCGATTCGGGAATCGTTATTCCGGCCTCCCGCGCGGTTTTGAGATTAATCACCAGCGTATTTTTCTCCGAAAATCCGACGGGAATAGCCGACGGCCGCTTGCCGCGTAAAATGTTATCCACCAGCACGGCAGTCTGCTTGCCCATCTCAACCGTGTCGTGCGCATACGTAAAGAGACCGCCCCGCTCCACTTGCGAGGAAAGCAGAAAAGCGGCAGGAATCTTCAGGCGCCGTGCCATGTCAATAACCAGCTGCGCGTTTTGCGGCAGATTGGAAATGGGCCCTGGAAGATAGAAGAACGCGTCAATGTCTCCGGGTCTAATCTTTTCCATAAGAGTAGTGATCTCTGCCGTAGACGTCGGCCCGATATCGTTCACCACCTTGTAGGGCACAACTTCCATGCCGAATTGGGGGGCATCTTTCTGTAATTCGTTCTGCACGAACTTGCCCGCGGGATCCGTAAAATCCGCGTCAAGTATGCCGACTCGCTTGATGGACGGACTGATGCGTTTAAGAAATTCCAGCTTCTTCGCCGTGAGTTCAACAAGATTGACCGCTATTCCCGTCACGTTGCTGCCGGATGAGGCAAAACTTTTCACGAGCCCAGTGGCATCCGGGGTGTTGGCGTACGAAAAGACAATAGGAATATCGGTGCGCCTAGACGCTTAAGTCGCTTTCTTG
>CAYIFL010000036.1:0-5966 GCA_964362685.1 uncultured Candidatus Saccharibacteria bacterium | reverse complement strand
GAAGCAGTATGAGGACCACGAGCTTAATGAGCAAATGGAAATTACTGGTTTAACCGGCAACGTAGCCACAAAAGGATATGAGACGATTGTGCATTGCCATGGCACGTTTGGGGACGCGCGGATGAATGTGATTGGCGGGCATGTTAAGAAACTCGTGGTTGGCGCAACGTGCGAAATTACATTCCAGAAACTCAAAGGAAAAATCGAGCGAGCGCATAACGCGGAGACAGGACTGAATCTGATGCAGTAAAAACACGAATCAGAGTAGCACGCGAATACCACGAATACTATGCGGAATTTTTTTTAAAAAACCGATTAACTTGATTTGCGAAAAAGGTCGAATATTGAATAATCCTAACTACAAAAGATATACGAACAGCATTCGTGGCATTCGTGTTCGGTTTGTAGATTAGTGTTATTTCTTTCATGAAATTAAACGCACAAGCTCTGGGATATGCTCTTGCAGTTTTGGCTGGCGGATTCTGGTTTGTAGCGATGAGTATTTCGCTTTTATTTGATGTAGGCAAGCGGACCATAGATCTTCTGGGCGGGATGCATCCTTTCTATCATTACACATGGATTGGCATGCTTACGCTTGTTCTTGAGCATTTAGTTATTGGGTATGTCCTTGGCACGCTTTTCGCTTCGTTCTATAACTGGTTTTTGAAAAAACAATAGAGTGTATTTTTGCGGTGGCTTCTAAAAAAAACTCGATCGCACACCCTGCGGATTCTTTTGGGCGGCGAATAAGATATTTTCGCTTTGAGCTGATTTTTATAAAAAAACGCCGCGCTGATCATCACGGATCAGCGCGGGCGGTGGGATCTGCTCCGTTTCTATAAATTCCTAGGCAGTGGCAGGTGAATCCCGAAATAAATGGAACGGTACCGTTACAATCCATAGATTTCTGGCGAATCCAACGCTTAGCGATTTTATATCGCTCAGTGCCCTGGAAAGGTTGCGCTGGTATCTCCATGCGGGTCTCCGGGTCGAATTCGAGATACCTTTTCTGGAGATCCTGACTCACGTGATCAAGGCATGCAGCTGCAAAAACGATATAGGTGCCTGATTCGAACCGGTGATCAACTCTCGCAACGACCATCATCGCCTCCTTCTTCAGGCGCCTCAACAGGCGTTGAGTCATCTTCAGCACGGTATCGTGCAGTCGGAATATGACCATTTCGGTTCAGAAACCACGGTATGAAATCTCTGTTAATGCGCTGTATTCCCTCCGCAAGCGCTTCTTTCTCTTGCTCGGAATTCATTCTTGATTTGACGTCCTTAAATGGTATGGGTGTAAGCGTGCTCGAGTCGTACAGCGCGTTTTTCTCGCCTAGGCTTGCGTTAATGGTTTCCAGGCGAGTTTTTATGGCGTTTTCAATCTTGGATATAACGAATACTACGCGGCCTTTCTCGCCGCGTCCCTTCCCGCTTTCTTCAACACGTGCAGCGTAGATCACCTTGGCACCTCCTAGAGGTATGAGGATATGAGTAGGTTCGTCGGATCAAAGTCCAACGTCCCCTGATAGAGCATAGTAACTAACCCATTTTGTATTTTGCTCTCGGCTATTTTGGAGAGTTGTCTGCCGAGAATTATTTTTGCTTTTTGAGGGTCTATCTCCTCAATGGCATCTTCTGAGCTATCGAGCGGATAAAATTGGAAACATCTTGCAATATATTCCTTCCCCGCGAGTATAAACCAGTGCCATTCGCCCTGCTCGTCGTCCCTAGAATTATCTCTGATGCGCACGACGATCATAGTGATCGCCCTCCTTTCTCATTTCCGTATTTTGTGGTCAAGGTCGCTTCTCGGATTCTACGCAATCAGCATTGAAAAAGCAATTGGTTAGTTTATTATCATCTTTGTATGAGCGAGAAAAAACTTTATCAAAATGCGCCGGAAACGCCCGGAGTATATATAATGAAGGCTGCAGATAACGCGATTTTATATATCGGCAAAGCCGCGAATTTGAAACGCCGGGTTTCGAGTTATTTTTTGCGGGCTTCTGAATATAAAACCGCAAAACTGGTTCAAGAGGTTAGAAAAATCGATTTTGAAAAAACCGATACGGCTATTGAAGCGCTTATTTTAGAATCGAAACTCATCAAAAAGTACAAGCCGCCGTATAATGTGCGCGAAAAAGATGACAAGAGTTTTTTATCTGTTGAGATTACAAAAGAGAAATTTCCGCGCGTTCTCTTGGTACGAGGAAAAAATCTCGACGTGCAAAAAGTGCTTTCGCAATTTGGCCCCTTCACGTCAGCAACAAGCATTCGGGAATCTTTGCGCATTATCCGGAGGATTTTTCCCTATAGCATCCATTCGCTAGTTAACACGAATCGACCAGTACACACGAATACCACGAATAAAAATGCACGTCCGTGCTTCGAATACGAGCTTGGGCTGTGTCCGGGCACGTGCATCGGTGCTATTAGCCGTACTGATTATTTGAAAAATATCAAAAACATCAAATTATTTTTTGAAGGAAAGAAAAAACAAATTATAAAATCTCTGTATCGCGAAATGGAAGAGGCGAGCCGCAAGCTTGAATTTGAAAAAGCGGAAAAAATGCGCCGGCAGATTTTCTCGCTACAACATATTCAGGACGTAGCGCTCATCAAAGATGAGAATTTTCAATTTTCCCGCCTACGCCAAGGTTTCGGCGGGCAGGCAATTCCCAATTTTCAAAAGACGTATCGGATTGAAGGATTTGACGTTTCGAATATATCCGGCACATCCGCAACCGGATCAATGGTAGTGTTTACGAACGGCAAGCCGGACAAAAATGAATATAGGAAATTCAAGATTCAGACCTTGAAGACCCCTGACGATGTAGGAATGCTTAAGGAAGTCCTGCGCCGCAGATTCAGCTCTAAGCATCTAAAAGAAGGTTGGCCCTTGCCGAATTTAATTTTGATTGATGGCGGAGTCGGACAAGTGAATGCCGCAAAAGAGGTTTTGGGAGAGGTGGGATTAGCTCTTCCTATTATAGGTATTGCAAAAGGCGCGAAAAGAAAGAATAATAGAATAATTGGTAAAATACCGAAAGGTGCTGATCTAGGGATTTTGATTCGCGTGCGGAATGAAGCGCACCGTTTCGCGGTTAGTTATCACAAAAAACTGCGGTACAATAAAATGATTTCATAAAAAAATCGATACGGATACGTCATTCGTGGCATTCGTGTATATTCGTAGATTCGTGTTATATCCATGCAACTAAAAGATAAGGTTATAATTCTCACCGGCGCGGCAAGAGTAGGAAAAACCGTTGCGCGGTATTTGGGCTCAAAAGGAGCTCATTTAGCTATTACCTATTTTACCCATAAGACGGAATCAGAATTCGTTTGCGAAGAATGCAGCGCAGTTGGATCGAAAAGTATTGCAGTTAAGGCGGATTTGTCTAAAACAGAGGATATCAAAAATCTGATTGAGGAAACAAAAAAACAATTTGGGAGAATCGACGGCTTGGTGCATATGGCTGCGATTTATCCGAAGACTCCCTGGCAAGCGCTTACCGAGGCAGATTGGGACAAGAATATGACCGTAATCGCAAAGAGCACATTCCTTTTAGGAAAGATGGTTGGCACAGAGATGCTAAAAAATACCGGAGATGATGTTTTGAATAATGGGCAGAAAATCGGAAACGTAAAAGGTAAAATAATTACGTTTTCCGATTGGTCGGTTTTAACTCGTCCCTATAAAGACTATTTGCCGTATAATGTTGCAAAAGCTGCGGTTACTGCGCTCACGAAGTCATTAGCAAAAGAGCTGGCGCCGAGTGTTTTAGTAAATGCCATTGCGCCAGGCCCGATTTTGATGCCGCCGGATTTATCTGAAGAGGATAATAGGGAAGTGATGAAAAATACGCCTTTGGACCGCTGGGGCGGGGAAGAGGAAATAGCCAAAGCAGTGATGTACTTAATGGATGCGGATTTTGTAACTGGCCAGGTTTTGTTTGTTGACGGGGGGAGATCAATAGGGTAGTTTTTACAGAGAAGAGTGTGCTATAGTCATTATATGCGGTTGGAACATGAAGTTGTTGCGGAGTTAAAGCAAAAAATACTTGGCATCGTCGGAACGTATCTCGATCTCAAGAAATATAAAGTTTTCTTTTTTGGTTCTCGGGTAAGCGGCAAGGGGAACGAACGATCCGACATCGACTTAGGTATTTGGGGCCCAGAACCGATTCCTTTAACTGTATTGAGGAAGATAAAGGATGACATTACCGAAATAAAAATGCTGTACGCGATAGATGTTGTTGATTTTGCCGAGACGTCAGAGGATTTTCGGGAGGTTGCCTTGAAAAATATGGAACTGTTTGAATCGTAATCTGATTATGAGCGACAAACTTTCAAAAGTAGGTACCCAATTTGCGAAAGCGGTTACGAGTTTAGAGACGGTGCTCCAAGAGGAAAAGACCGAACTCGTGCGCGATTCAGCCATCAAGCGTTTTGAGTATACGTTTGATTTATGCTGGAAGCTATTAAAGACGTTTCTTGAGGAAAAAAGCGGCGTGATCTGCGCTTCTCCCAAGGGTTGTTTTCAGGACGCGTACAAACAGGGCACTATCGAATATGATACCTTTTGGCTTGATCTCGTTGATTGGAGAAATAAAACGAGTCATACCTATCTTGAGGCGCTTGCCGAGGAGGTATACGCGATTTTGCCGAAAGCCCTTCTGCATTTTAAAAAGGTTTTAGAAGCCACTCGGGATCTGTAGATTGTCGAATGTTTCATTGGTTGACGGCGGTCGTTCAATTGGATAAGATAGTCATTAGTGATTAGCCACTAGGGTTTAGTCAAAAACTATTATGAGTGAGAACGAGACACAAAATTCAACTTCAACAACGAACGGGATAAATTACGCTTTGCCTGCAAGTATTATTGTCGCAGCGGCTTTAATCGCGGGCGCCTGGGTGTATTCCGCAGGATTAAAAAATACCAATCAGGCTGGTGGCCCGAATAATCCCCAGCTTGGGCAAGTTTCGAATCCCAGTCCGCAGAGCGAAACTATTATATTGAAGCCCGTTGATGCGAGTGATCATATTCGCGGCAGTGCGAGCGCGCCGGTAAAAATTGTGGAATATTCGGATTTGGAATGTCCGTTTTGCAAGTCATTCCATAAAACAATGCAGGAGGTGATGGCGAATTATGGCGATAAAGTCGCGTGGGTATATCGCCATTATCCAATTGACCAGTTGCATTCGAAGGCGCGCACGTCAGCCGAGGGAGCAGAATGCGCAACTGAACAAGGAGGCAACGACAAATTCTGGGCGTACGTTGATAAGTATTTCTCTATGACGCCGTCGAATAATCAGGTTGATTTGGCGATTTTGCCGCAGATTGCGCAGTCGATTGGAATTGATGTAAATAAATTTAATGCATGCGTTTCTGCAAAGAAATTTGAAGCTAAGATTGACGCGTCTATTAAGGATGCAGAAGGCGCAGGCGCGCAGGGCACGCCGTATAGCGTGGTGATTGCGAAAGACGGAAAGACGTATGCGATTAACGGCGCCGAACCCTATGATAACGTGAAGGCAATTATCGATCAGGCACTGCAGTAAATTAGTGAGTGCCTACATTTAAGCTTTAGCCCTGTCTTTCTGCTTATCGGCACACGGGCTCGGCTCGCTCCAGAGCCGACGCGTTGGTCGGCTCCCCGACATTCGTCGGGGCGGCTCGCCGGCCCTCACTCTCCCCAGCCGCACCGAGCACATACAGCGTTATGTGCTCGGACCAAGCTGCGGCTGGGTCCGAGAGTTGCCGTACAGCAGAAAGGCAGGGCTCTATTTAGTGACGGGTATTTTGTTACAATCCTGATTTTACTAAGAAAACCGTCTCGCAGGCCGAGCGGGCATGGTATCGGAGCGAAGCGGAGATGAGCGAGGCCGAGAGCGAGCGCAAATTCCTCGCTGGGGAATTTGATAGCGTGTTTTCGTGGAAAATCAGGATTGGAGGAATGGAT
>CAYIFL010000035.1:0-6022 GCA_964362685.1 uncultured Candidatus Saccharibacteria bacterium | reverse complement strand
GAACGATATTACGGAAAAAATGAAAAAGGCGTTCGGCTATGCAAATAGCTTAGCAGTGCCGAGAGTGGAAAAGATTGTCGTGAATGTGGGTGTCGGACGTTTGAGCCAGCAGCCGAATTTTGAGGAAAAAACGCTGCCGATTATTGCGCATGAAGTCGCAGCAATTACCGGACAAAAGCCCGTGATGACCAAAGCAAAAAAATCGATTGCGGGATTCAAAACGAGGGCCGGGCAGATTGTGGGGCTCAAGGTTTCTTTGCGCAGGAAGCGGAAAGAGGATTTTTTGAGTAAGCTGGTTCATGTTGTGCTCCCGCGACTTCGGGATTTCCGGGGTATTGATCCCCAGACAGTTGATGCAAGCGGGAATCTGCACATCGGCCTTCGCGATTATTTGGTGTTTCCGGAAATAAATCCCGAGGAGTCCAAGGTTGACTTTGGGATGGAAATCAGTATTGTAAATACTGCAAAAAAACGCGAAGAAGCAATGGAGTTATATAAGTTATTAGGGATACCATTTAAGAAGTAATTAATGTAGTCCCTCGATGCATCTCGGGATGCTGAATTTTTCAGTCCCGACGTGTCGTCGGGAGAAAAATTCGCACATGGCTAAACAATCAGTAATTGCGCGGGCGAATAAAAAACCAAAATTTTCGACACGAATCGTATTGCGTTGTTTTCGGTGCGGCCGGAAGCGGGGATATCTTCGTGATTTTGGGGTTTGCAGGATTTGTTTCCGCGAAATGGCATCCAAAGGCGAGATACCGGGCGTAAAAAAAGCAAGCTGGTAAGGGCTTGGTTCACAAATTCAAGCGATGAGCGTAGAATTTGTGAGTACCAAACCTTAATTTATAAAATTATGGCATACACAGATCTCATAACAAAAATTAGAAATGCGCAGGCAGTGAAGAAGGAGAATGTAAAAACGTCCTATTCAAAGATGAATGAGGCGGTTTTAGATGTATTAAAAAAGCATAATTATATCGATGGTTTCGAGAAAAAAGGAAGAGGCCCCAAAAAGATTTTGGATATACACCTTCGCTATGATGAAGGGCAGGGCGTTATACGCGGCGTTCGATTTATGAGCAAACCTTCCCGGCGCCTGTATATCGGGTATCGGGACGTGCGGCCTGTGAGACACGGTTATGGCCTTTCTGTCGTATCAACGCCTAAGGGAATCGTTACGGGCGCGGATGCAAAGAAAGCAAAAGTCGGCGGAGAAATATTGTTTGAGATATGGTAAGGGCTTGGCAGGATTGTTATCCTTCGCCGCGGCTCAGGATGCTGAGTTTTATCACTAAATTTAATGGAACAAGTAATTAGAAAATTTAGATAAAAATCGCATGAGTAAAATCGGTAAAAAACCAATAACCATTCCAGAGAAGGTAGAGGTGCAGGTAGACGGAAAGCAATTAGAAATTAAAGGAGAGAAGGGGGCTCTTCGTTTTGTGTTGCCTCCGTTTGTGCGCGCGGAAAAAAAAGATGCGACGCTTACGTTTACGCCGGAAAATAATTCAAAGCAAGCGCAGGCAAGCTGGGGTACGGCGCGGGCACTGGCGCAAAATGCAATAGACGGCGTTACGAAGGAGTTTGAAAAAACATTGGAGCTTGAAGGGGTGGGCTATCGGGTGCTTATGGAAGGCGCTACGCTTGTTCTGCATCTTGGTTTCTCTCATCCGATCAAAGTGAGTCCGCCCGAAGGAATCAAAATTTCAGTTCTTAAAAACACCATGACAGTTTCCGGCATCAACAAAGATTTGGTAGGCAGGACCGCTGCGCAAATCAGGGCATTCCGGAAAGTTGAGCCCTATAAAGGAAAGGGAATACGGTATAAGGGAGAAATTGTCCGGAGAAAAGCAGGCAAAAAGGTTGCAGGGGCAACAAAGTAAATAAAAAATAAAAAATTAGATATAAAAAATATATGAACCGTAAAAAAAAGTTAAATGAGGTGCGAGCCCGGAGGAAAAAGCGGGCACGAGTGCGTCTCATGGGCACTAAAGAGAAGCCGCGCCTTTCTGTTTTCCGAAGCAACCGGGCAAGCTATGCGCAGCTCATTGATGATGAAGAAGGGAAGACGCTTGTAAGTTCTTCAACTATCGAAATCAAAAGTGTGGCAGCAAAAGAAAAAAATAAGAATATAGTGAAGGCAAAAATGCTTGGCGAATTTATTGCGGAGCGCGCGCTTAAAGCCGGCATTACAAAAGCAATGTTTGACCGCGGGGATAAAAAATATCACGGACGCGTCAAGGCCGTTGCAGAAGGGGCGAGAGAGAAGGGGCTCAAGATATAGTTATAATGCAAAAATCAAAGTGTAAAATTATCGTATTTGTCTGCGACAAAATAAAATAAATCACTTTAACATTTTACATTGTCATTTTTCATTTTGATATTTCAATTTTGAATTAACAGTACCATGGAAATAAAAAAGAAGTCGGAATTTAAGGAAAAAACGCTTGATTTACGCAGGGTAACGCGCGTGGTTGCGGGCGGCAAGCGTTTTCGTTTTCGCGCAACCGTTATTATAGGAGATGAGCGCGGAAGGGTTGGCGTTGGCGTGGCAAAAGGACTTGATGCCGCGCAATCAATTCAAAAGGCGCAGACAGATGCGCGCCGGCATATGATTACGGTGCCGCTCAAAGGCAGAACCATCCCGCATGAGGTGGGGGCTAAATTCAGCGCCGCGCGCGTTATTATCCGGCCTGCGCCGCAGGGTCATGGCTTGAAAGCCGGCGGCGCCGCGCGGACCGTGCTTCTTATGGCAGGCGTGCGCGACGCAACCGCAAAAACGCTTGGCGGAACAAAAAATAAGCTTACGAATGCAATGGCAGCAGTCGAGGCACTAAAGCAACTGAAATCCGAAGCACGAAATTCGAAATCCGAATCCCGAATTTAATAGCATATGCAATTACATCAACTTCGACCAAAAACAAGATTAAAAAAGGAGAAGCGCATTGGACGCGGCGGCAAGCGCGGCTCGTATTCCGGGCGCGGCATTAAGGGCCAAAAATCACGATCAGGCCATCGCATCCGTCCGGCTGAACGCGATTTAATCCGGCGGTTGCCAAAATTGCGTGGTTTTAATTTTAAGCCCCTCAAGGCAATTGTTGCAGTTATCAATGTCGGCGACTTGGATGAAAAAGCAAAAAACACTATACTAGACAGGCAGTCTTTAGTGCGAGACGGATTAATCCGCGGAAACGTCAAACGGGTGAAGATTTTAGGGGATGGAAACGTGAAGCGCGCGTTTGAAATCAAAGGACTCGCTACCTCCGCTGAAGCACGGAAAAAGATCGAGGCAGCCGGCGGGAAGGTAAGCCGCTAAACAGACGCGAAACAAAGCGCAAAACAGACGCTAAAAAAGTTCCGCGTCGGTTCAGCGTACTAGTTCTGCGTCAGTTCAGCGAGTGAGCAACAGCGAACATGGACAAAATTCTCCAAGTATTTAAAATCAAGGATCTCCGCAACAAAATTTTGATTGTCATGTTTTTATTGCTGACATTCAGATTACTTGCGACGATCCCCATCCCGGGCATCGACGCTGTGCGGCTTCGCGATATTCTGTCATCAAGCCAGCTTCTTGGTTTTTTTGATATTTTCTCCGGGGGTGCCTTATCAAATTTGTCTATTGTCATGCTTGGCGTTGCGCCTTATATTACCGCAACGATTATTATGCAGCTTTTGACGATGATTTTCCCGAAACTTAAAGAGATGTATTATGAAGAAGGTTCTGCAGGCAGGGCAAAGTTTAATCGGATTTCGAGATTCATCACGATTCCTTTGGCAATACTTCAGGCATACGGCTTTTTGAATTTATTAGCGGCAAAAGGGGTTTTGCCTGAACTCACCCTTTTTGATTTGCTGAAAAACGTTTTGATTATAACAACCGGTTCTGTGCTTTTAATGTGGATCGGAGAATTGATCAGCGAGCAGAAATTAGGAAATGGCATTTCGCTCCTGATTTTTGCCGGTATCGTGAGCCAACTGCCTGCATCCATTCAGCAATTTGTTTTGGACTATCGAGTTGGAACATTGCGGATCGATTTTCTTGCGGTGTTTGTTGTAGTCGCGCTCCTTGTGATTGCGGGCGTTGTATTTATCCAGGAAGGCGAGCGGCGCATTCCGGTCTCGTATGCAAAACGCGTGCGCGGCAATAAGATGTATGGCGGTGTTTCAAGTTATTTGCCGATTAAGGTAAATCAAGCCGGTGTTATTCCTATCATCTTTGCGGTTTCTATTTTGCTTTTTCCGCAATTTATCGCGCAAGCCGCAGCAATTATTTCTCCGGGGCTATCAGCCAAACTCACTGATCTGGTCAGTAGATTGTTTAATGACCAGTATCTCTACGGCGCAGTGTATTTTGTGCTTGTTATTGTTTTTACCTATTTTTATACCGCAGTCACGTTTGATCCGAAGGAAATTTCGAAAAATCTGCAGCGCGCAGGAGGATTTATCGCGGGCATTCGTCCCGGGGAGTCCACCGCGGAATTTTTAGGAAAAGTCATAAGCCGCATTACGTTCTCCGGCGCGATATTCCTGGGCGTCATTGCCATTTTGCCGAATATTACGCAGGTGGTAACCGGTATTCAGTCGCTCTCTATCGGCGGTACCTCGCTTCTTATCGTTGTTGCGGTTGCGCTTGATTCAACGCGTCAGATTAACTCCCAGCTTATTATGCGGGAGTATGA
This sequence comes from uncultured Candidatus Saccharibacteria bacterium, assembly GCA_964362685.1. GTDB lineage: Bacteria > Patescibacteriota > Minisyncoccia > UBA6257 > UBA9933 > CAYIFL01. The sequence goes on along the minus strand of CAYIFL010000035.1, from coordinate 1,340 downwards.
GGGGTTTTAAAGAAATCGCATGATTCCAAAGATATTTTTCATCATCGGACCTCCGGGATCCGGAAAAGGAACGCAAGCAGCGCTGATCCAAAAAAAGTATACGCTGACATATATTGGCACCGGCGCGCTTTTGCGCGAGCGGATAAAGATAAAGGATTATACCGGCAAGAAAATGAAAAAGACGCTCCTCAACGGATGGAGAGCGCCGACTCCTATAGTATTCAATATGTGGATGAACAAGCTCGAAGAGTTGCGGAATAAACCGAACTTCAGAGGATTTATTTTGGATGGCAGTCCCCGAACGCGCTATGAAGCGGAAATGATTGATATTGCGATGGAGTGGTTTGGCTGGAAAAAATATCTTAAAGTAATCTATGTTGCTATTTCTCCCAAAGAGAGCAGAAAACGTTTGCTTGGCCGGCACAGATTTGATGACACGATACGGGAAATTAATGAACGCTTGCGGTGGTATAAAACTGATGTGGTGCCTGCTTTGGCATATTTCAGAAAACGCAAAGTACTCCTTCATATTAACGGCGCCCAGTCCGTGGAAAAAGTTTTTGAGGATATTGTGGATGCAGTTCAAAAATGATAAGACTCAAAACATCGGATCAGATTCAAGTGCTTGCTGCCTCTGGCGTGATTTTAGCATCAGTGATGAAGGCTATTACACGTGAGGTTAAGGAAGGAGTTCGACTCTCGGATTTGGATAAGATGGCGGAGGAGCTTATGCGAAAATCAGGCGCGGAGCCTGCCTTTTTAAATTACAAGCCTGGGGGCGCAGACCGGCCGTATCCCGCATCCATCTGCACGTCCTTAAATGACGTGGTGGTGCATGGTTTGCCTTCAAGCCGTAAAGTAAAATCCGGAGATCTTCTCAAATTGGACTTTGGCGTGAAGTATCAGGGATTCTATACGGATGCTGCTGTCACAATTCCGATTGGCGAGGTAAGTGACGAGGCAAAGCGGTTGATGAAAGCAACAAAACGTGCGCTTGAGAAAGCAATTGGTATTGCACGCCCCGGGAAAACAACAGGGGATATTGGTTTTGAAATCGAAAAAGTTGCGAAGGCATTTGGATTTAAGCCAGTGCGCGGTTTAACCGGGCATGGAGTTGGGTTTGCGGTGCACGAAGAACCCACGATTTATAATTATGGCGAAAAAGGGAAAGGGAAGAAATTGGAGCCGGGGATGGTTATTGCAATTGAGCCGATGTTTTCAGCAGGAGATGATGAGATACGGCAGCTCAAAGACGAGAGTTGGGCAACAAAGGATGGGAGCTTGGCCGCTCAATTTGAGCATACAGTTGCGATTACAAAGACAGGGGCGAGGATATTGAC
>CAYIFL010000034.1:0-6053 GCA_964362685.1 uncultured Candidatus Saccharibacteria bacterium | reverse complement strand
TGTCATTTTGCATTTTGATTTTTAATTTTTGAATTAACGTTTTTCAAGTAGTATCCTCAACTCGCTTGGATTCAATGAGTATAATTCAGCGTTTTCAAGTGTTATCTCTTTCTTTTTAACGAGATTCGCGAGCGAGCGGTTTAAGTTAATCATTCCCTCCTGCGTTGAGGTTTCAATAACTAAATCAATCTGATATATTTTCTTCTCGCGAATCAAGTTCCGTATGGCTGGATTCGTTAACATGATTTCGCAAGCCGGAATGCGGCCGCCGTTTATGCGCGGAATCAAACGCTCTGAAACAATCGCAACCAAGGACGCGGCTAATTGCGATGAAATCTGGCCCTGCTGTTCGGCAGGAAAACTGTCGATAATGCGGTCAATGGTCTGCGAAGCGGAATTGGTATGAAGCGTTGAAAAAACCAAATGCCCGGTTTCAGCGGCAGTCAAAGAAGTTGCTATTGACTCGGCATCGCGCATCTCGCCTATCATAATAACATCCGGATCCTGGCGCAAAAGCGACCTCAAAGACGTGTGGAAATCGGCAATATCGATTTTTACTTCCCGCTGTGAAATGATGCATTTGTCTTGCGTGAACATATATTCGATAGGGTCCTCAATCGTAATAATGTGGTCAGTACGCGTGTGATTTATTTCATCAAGCATTGCAGCCAGGGTTGTTGACTTGCCGTGGCCTGCCGGACCCACCATCAGCACAAATCCCTGAGAGAGCCGGGTCAGATCGTGGATAATCGGCGGCAGATTTAATTCCTCGATGGTTTTAACCTGTGCAGGAATCAAACGGAGCGCTGCTGCCATATAGCCCCGCTGATTAAATACATTCACCCGGAACCGGACCTTGTCTTCAAGCGCGTACGAAAAATCGATTTCTTTTTCTTTAAGGAAAATTTCTTTTTGCACAGGATTCAGCAAGTTCATCACTAATCCCTCGGTTGCTTCCGGCGTTAAAATCGGCTCCTTTTGCAAAGGGATAAGAGCTCCATCAATACGGAGCGTTGGGTGCCGCCCGACTGCCAAATGAATATCCGACGCGTTCTGCCGCGCGGTTGTGGTTAACAGTTCAATAAGTTTTTCTTTGTAGTCCATATATTTAGGACTTAGTAATTAGGATTTAGGACTTAGTAGTTCAGCTTGTTCTTTTTCAGTATAGTATATCATAAACTAATTCCTAAGTCCTAACTACTAACTCCTTCGGAGTTAGTACGCCTCGCTCGTCTCCTTAAGCACTTCTTCAAGGGAAACCGTGCCCAGAAGCGCTTTAATGATGCCGTCGTCACGCATCGTAACCATCCCCTGCCGTTTTGCTTCTTCATTCAATTTTTTCTCCGTGGGACCGCTTGAAATGACTTCCGCAAGCTCTTTGGTCATTGTAAACACCTCAAAAAGCGCGACTCGTCCGATAATTCCCTTGCCGTTGCATACCGAGCATCCCGGCGCGTGATATATTTCGTATGGGCCATCCACATTCGCTATTTTTGACTTCAGGATATTGGTAACTTCCGGAGGAAGCTTGCTTAAGGCGCCTTTGATTACGTCCTCTAAGGATTGCGGAGCTTTTTCCGGCTTGCGGCATTTGTCGCAGAGCTGGGAGACAAGCCTCTGCGCAAGCATAAGATTCAACGCCGAGGGCAAAAGGAATGAATCAACTTTCATATCAACTAAACGGGGAATAACGCCCAGGGAATTATTCGTATGGAGTGTGGAGAGCACAATATGGCCGGTCAAAGCCGCGTGCACGGCGAGCCCTGCGGTTTCTTCGTCGCGGATTTCACCGACCAGAATCACATCCGGGTCCTGGCGCAAAATCTGGCGCAACCCTGAAGCAAAATCATAGTTAATTTCAGGTCGCACCTGGGATTGGTTTAGCCCCTCGATAAAGTATTCAACCGGATCTTCCAAGCTCACGATATTCACATCCTCTTTATTCAGAATCTGCATAATGGAATACAAGGTCGTGGTTTTACCGGATCCGGTAGGCCCGGTTATGAGAATCATGCCGTAGGGCTTATCAATTCCTTCTTTAATAATCCGGAGATTACGATCCAAAAATCCCAGACCCTCAAGGCCCTTTAAGCCGACCGAGGGATCCAAAACGCGGATTGCCACTTTTTCGCCGACTGCCGTGGGAAAGGTCGCAACACGATAATCAATATCTTTTCCTCCGAGAATAGTCCGGAAACGGCCATCCTGCGGCACGCGTGTTTCGTCAAGTTTCAAATTAGAAAGCACTTTGACACGCGAGACAACCGGCTGATGCAATTCAATGGGAAGCGTCGAGACCACATGCAGATCTCCGTCAAGCCGAAATCTGATGCGCAAACTCGTCCGCATCGGCTCTATATGGATATCAGATGCTTTTTGGAAGACCGCTTCTTTCAGGGTTGAAGCAACAAGTTTTATAATTGGCGCCTCTTCGGACGCGGTAATCTCTTCTTCAAGCCGGACGATGTTCTGGCTTGGAAGTGAGCTTCTACCCCCCAGATTCAGCGCCTGTACCGCGGAGGCAACTTCATTATCGTAGGGCGAATACTTCCGCAGAATCATCTGCCAATCCGAAGGAGTAATGAGGTACACTCCCAGATTCAATTTCTGCTGTTTGGCAATGAATTTAAGAGCTTCCTGGGCTTTCGCATCATCAGGATGCACCATACCCACCACAAGCAGATTATCTGATTTTTGAATAGGCACCACTTTATAATTCCGTATGGTCCCTTCGGAAATAAGTTTTGCCAAATCTGGCGTAATTGAATCGCTCTCCACGGCTTTGAAAGGAATGCCCAGAAGTTTGCTTTTTACTTTCGCAACCTTGCTCTCATCAGCGCCATGCCGGTCATAGAGAATATCTTCTGGGTTTTTATTTAAGACAACGGCTTCTGCCTGAAGCCGTTTTGATACCTCTTCCTGTATCAGCCCTTCTTTAACTAATTCTTGAAAAAGAGTTTTAGAATCCATGCGATTTTTATCTAAATTTCCAAGCCATCAGGCGAAGGAAATTTAGCTATAAAACTCAGCACCGAGCACATAACACATTATGTGCTCGGTAAGGTTTGCTAGTGAAAAATTCATCGCTGTCGGCTCGAATTTTTCAATCAAGCCCTTACCTCACAAACGGATTTGCGCGTACCGGCAAGGTTGAGGTGGAAACCTCAATGGGATTAATGTACTGGCGGAGGATTTTATACGTTTTATCATTCACTACCGAACCTGGATCGAATGCGTCCGTGGAAATATTTTCGATTACCCGCACTTGTTCCGGTACGACCTTCTCAATCAAGGGCGTGGCTGAAAAAAAGAGATAATAAATGGTAATGGCGACCGATATGAGGATCGCCGAAATAACCGCGAGCGCAAACCAATTGATATTCCGTTTATTTTCTTCAATGACGATAGCCATAGATCTAAAATTTCTAACTTCTAATTAGCTTGATAGTACGTATCAAGGATAAACGCGTAGGAGAAGCCGGTTGCGCCGCTCACTCCCACATTTGATTGTATTTTTAAATCGCTCATATCCATTAAATTGATATTAGTCTCGAGATTGGTCAGGTATGATTTAAAGTTTTCATAGGCGCCTGTTACGTTTACATTAAACCGCAGCGTTGCCACGCCATTTGAAGCTTTGGAGTTGCTCGCTGACCGCATTGATCCGCGCTGGACTGATAAGGAATCAAGCGTAAGCCGATTTACCAGGGCTAAATTGCTTATTTGATTTACCACTTCAGCGGTATTGTGGCTCGGCGGGAGAATATAGGATATCTTGGTTTTTGATTCAACCACGTTTTGGTATTTGTTTTTTAGCTCTTGTATGCGATCAAGGGATTTTTGATATTCATCTTTAAGACTCAAACGCGACCTAACCTCTGCCCGTTTCGTATTTATTTCATCATAGGTGGGGGCAATGAGATACGAGAATACGCCCATCGCGGCAATGATAAAAACCATACTGCCTAAGATGCTAAAAATTCTTTTTGTTGAAATTTTCATGGATGATTACGGCCGCACAATGTCATCGGCCATAGTAAGCTTTATAACAAACGTCACACTGCGCGTATCAGCGTTAGCAGCAGCGTTTGAAAGCGACGCATCTTTCACTTTTGGATTATCCTGGAAAATCACGAGCTGCCTCACTAACGCGTTATAATCCGCGGCAACACCATCCAGTTGAATACTCCTGTCTGAATCTGAAAAGCTGAAATTAGCATACTGAATGCCGCTGTCCGTAGTATTCGAAAGAAAATCTGCGAGATGAGACGGCATACGATGGTCTTTGAGCAATGCCGCTGCATCCACGAGCTGGCTATAAAATTTTATAAGTGACTTTGCCTCGTCAGACTGGAGCTCGCGGTCAAGATTCGCTATCTCTTTATCAAGTGATGAAACTCGAGCATCAAGATATGGCCCGTAGCCCAAAAGCATGCCAAGATAAATAGCGAGCATGGTGCAGAAAATAATAATCGTAAAAAGCAAAAGACGCCACGGCCACATTTTGGTCAGGGCTTCTCCCCGCTTCAGCTGTTCTTCTAAAAGTGTCTTTGAGTATTGAGGCACCTTACAAAATACAAAATTCAAAAATCAAAATGTAAAATTGAGGCAGTTCGCTTGCGCGAACATTTTATAATTTTACATTGTCATTTTGAACTTTGCTATTTGATATTTACATTTGTCAAATGAATTCTTTAATCCCTAACCCGATCGCAACTGCCAAAGACGGCCCGATTTCCTTCTCTACAAGCGAAATCTCCTGGGGATAATCGAGATTTGAGAATGGATTTGCTATAGCCGCCTTTAAGCCAACCTGATCTTCAATGTACTTGGGAAGGCCCAACAGATTCGCTCCCCCGCCTGCCAAAAGAACAGCTGTAACCGGCTGAGCCACCCCCTTATCATATGCTGATTTTGCCCGCTCTATATCGCTAAGTATAGCATCAATAAAAGGCAGAGTTAATGTTGATAACTCATACTCTTCTTGCCTCACAATGATGCCGCGCTGTTTTTTTAACTCTTCTCCCCGCTTCATATCGATTCCCAGGCCATGCGCAATGGCTTGCGTTAAAGAAAGCCCCGCATAATCAGCCTGGGAGCTGTAGCGCACGTATCCCTTATCCACAACAACAATGTTTGTGGAACGGCTGCCGATATCTACAACGATAACCGGCTCTTCGGTATGCGCCGCAACAGCACGCACCAAACTCAAGCTTTCCACTTCAAGCATCTTAAGATTCAATCCGGCAACCTTAAACACTTCTTGGTACTTCGACACCTTCTCTTTCGGAACCGCGGTTAAAAGTATCTGCTGTTTTATAAACCCGTTTTCGTCTTTTGTCTGCCCGACCTGCAGCCAATCGATATTTGTCTCATCAACAGGCAGAGGAATATATTTTGGAATCTGGTATTTTAATGCATTCAACATATCCCCCTCGGGCATTTCAGGAACTTCCATAAAGGTTATAAACGAAGCGAATGCGGGGATTGACGCGATGACGTAGTTTGTTTTGAAATTGCTTCTCTCGCAGAGGATTTTAAGAAGCCGTGCGGTTTCCTGAACCGAAAGAGAAAGAGAGCTTGTCTGAATCGCTTCATTCTGGCGCGCGAGATAGCCGAAGTTCTCGAGCATGCCGTAATTTATGAGCCGCGGCTTACCCGATGTCCGTTCAATTTCAACGATCTTAATGGAATTCGTCCCGATATCCACACCGAGATAGGAATTCGGGGAGGTGAAAGATTTAAGGAAGTCGAACATAATAAAATTTCCAATTCTCAATTTACAATTTCCAATGAATTTTCAATGACTCAATTTTCAAACTCGTTAGTATTGAAACATTATTGCATTCATTCATTGATTTAAAATTGAAAATTAGAAATTGAAAATTAATCTTCTATAATTATACAATGTTCTCTCCTTTAATCCAAAAGGTCAAAAATGCTGCGCTGGATATCTTCTTCCCTCCTCTTTGCGTACAGTGCAACGCGCATCTCGACACAAAAGAACACGAAATAATCTGTGCTTCGTGCTTGGACAAAATTGCCTTGCATAA
>CAYIFL010000033.1:0-6249 GCA_964362685.1 uncultured Candidatus Saccharibacteria bacterium | reverse complement strand
TCGAACCTAGGTCAATTGCTTAAAAGGCAACTGCTTTACCATTAAGCTATGGGGGCATTACAATCCCAATTCCTCGTGTATTTCCTGCATTGCGTTTAACGCAATCTGGGCTAATTCTGCCACAGAAATGCCTACATAGGAAGGGGTAAGGTTAATAATATCTCGATTTACTCCCTTCGCAAATGATTTCTCTTTCATGCGGCTTAAAATACTTTCGGTTTTCAAATCAGCCAACTTTTTTGAGGGCAAAACCAACGTTGCAGCAACGACCAAACCAGTAATTTCTTCGGTTGCGTATAGAGCTTTCTCAAGTGTGGTTTCTGGAATAAAACCATGCAGATGATTATGAACCCGTATTGCACGAATAATTTCTTCCGGAAATCCTTCTTCCTCGAGTAACGCACTTGATACTAAAGAATGCTTTTCTGGGGTGCTTTGCGTTTCTTCCCAATCCATATCATGAAGCAAACCCGCAATTCCCCATGCATCTTTATCCTCACCAAATTTTCGCGCCAACGCACGCATCAAGGCCTCGACTGCCAAACAATGCTTAATAAGATTCTGGTTTTTTACGTGCTTGCTTAAAAGAATCCACCCGTGTTCGCGCAAATTAATCATATTTTGAGTCTTTCGCCGTATTTAAAAAAGCACCTCCACGCAAGAATATTTTTCCGAGCGAGTATCGCGAAGCCGAATAGAAAATCTTTGAGTGAATAGAGAAAATTCCGGGGACCCCGACCGCTGGAGTAGGGTGGAATTTTCTCGTTTATGAACGAGGAAGAATATTCTTGCATAAAAACCCTACTGAATTTCTCCTTCCAAATCTTCAAAAATCTTTTTCGCCTTCGCGCTCACCTTTTTCGGTGTTTTTATTTTAAGCTTAATAACCAAGTCCCCTCTGCCACCAGAACCAAAATGCGGCATCCCTTCTCCTTGGAGAATAAGATCGCTCCGCACATCCCAGTCAGCGGGAATTTCAATATGGAGCGTATTTCCGGAAATCGTTGGCACAGCTAATTTTTTGCCCACAAGAAGATCAGTAAGCGTAACGTTTTTCTCAATAAACAAATCGTCATCACGCCGCTCAAAAGATACGTGCGGCTTCACGCGAACCGCGACGTAGAGATCTCCCTCTTCAGCGCCCCGCTCGCCTGCCTCTCCCGCTCCTTTTATTTTTATAATCTGCCCGTCCCGAATGCCCGGACGTATAATCACTCTCACTTTTTTCTCCCCCCGCGCGCGTCCGGAACCCCGGCACGTTGCGCACACTTGTTTCGGAATCTGGCCCGTGCCGTGGCAGGCGCTGCACACCTTAACCTGTTCGAAATTCCCGAAAAAGCTTTGTTTGCTTTCTTTGATTTCTCCCCTGCCACCGCACATACCGCATTGGGTATACCCTGCTTTCGCGTCGTGGCCTGCGCCGCCGCATGTCCTGCACCGCACAAGCACGTTGTAGTGAATTTCTTTTTCGATGCCCCGAAATGCCTCTTCCAAAGCAATTTCCTCTGTAATCTGGATATCAGAACCACGGTTTACGGTGCGGCGTTTCTGCTTCACGCCCATTCCCTCGAAAAACGCGTCAAAAACATCTCCCAAGTCGCTGAAGCCACCGCCGCCAAAATCAAAGTGAATTTCTCCAAAAGGGCTTTGCCCGCCCCTTCCTGAAGGATCAAAACCAAAACCAAAATCACCTGGTCTTGGCTCGCCGCCCCCTGTGAAAACCCGGCCAAACCGGTCATACTGCGCGCGCTTTTCTCTACTGGAAAGCACCTGATATGCTTCGTTGATTTCCTTAAACTTTGCCTCGTCTCCTCCGCGATCCGGATGGTATTTATGCGCCAGTTTTCTGAATGCTTTTTTGATGTCTTCCTCGGAGGCAGTTTTCGCAACCCCTAATGTTTTATAGTAATCTCTCATATATAAATGATAAATAAAAGATAAAATATTAAAAATAAAAAAGCCTGTTTAGGATACTAACAATACTCATTCTACTCATTTTTTAGTATTAAGCAAGTGCTATATTTTTTATTTCAATATAATGATTTCCTTACTCCGCGTTTCCAGAAACAAAACGGAAAATCCTAATGCGATGAATGCTTCGTAGAGCAAGAAAGCGATAAACGTCGCGAGGTAGCGAATGATGCCAACGAAGGACATAATCACAAAAAAGAGAAGTATGGCAATGCCAGCCGGAACTCTATTTTGAACCTGCGGCGATGCGCCGGACAACTTGGTTAATACCGCCTGGCGCAAGGATACTACAACGCTCTGATTCCAGTCCATAGGCGCGCCGACATACTGCTCTATTTGTTTTTTAAGCTCTGCGGCAGTTGCTGTCGTCACCTCTGTTTTTAGAGAAGGCGAGAGGATTGCTAATCGCGGATCATTCGTAACCTCACGCAGGGCTATGCGATCTATCATATCGCCTAATCCGATGTGCAAATCAAATTCCGGCACAATCTTCTGCGCAACCGACACAGCAGGGGTGACTACTATTTCAAAAACCCTTTCCGAGATAAAAGAACTTTGAGGAGTTGCCCAATCTGTCATGCCGAACTTGCCATACAAAAGACAGGAGACAAAAATGGCGAGCCCCAAAATTGCCTTTGGCATCACCCCCTTGCTGATACGCCACAATCGAATTTTGAGAAGCGACTCCATTTCTCTCTTCGAAACATAGTACGCAACCAGAAAAAAGAAGAGTGTGAAAAGACTGCCAAAAAATGCCGCCCGGGAAAAATTATTGTAGGAACCCGCAAGAAGCGCCGCCGCCTCTAACGCCAGGATGCCATAATTAATAGATGCAGACTTGATGAATACAACGCTTAAAAGAAAAAACGCGAGAAAGAAAAGTCCCGCGCCAAGAGACAGAAAAAAATAACCAGAGCCGCCGCGGGCAATAAATATATTGACGAGAATGCTGAACCCCAATGCCAAAAGAATGGTACAAGAGGCAAAAAGATAAACTTTTACAATAGACTGGTCTGCCTCAACAACAGGCTCCCCGCCGTTATGATGATTAGTATGGCTATGATTGGGGAGCGGAATCTGTGGGATTCTGGTTTCCATCCTCCTTAGTATACATCATTTGCCCGATTTTTTGGAGCTCTAAAGAGAGCTCCGCAACAGCTGATTTGATACCTGATTCATCAGAGCTATTAAGCGCTGATTTTACCGCCTCAATTTTCTGTTGTACCGCGTCTTGTATCTCCGGCGTAAGCTTCGCCCCTGCCTCTCGCACTGATTTTTCTGCGGTATACACAAGCTGCTCTGCCTGGTTTTTCGCTTCAATCAGGCCTTTCTTTTTCCGGTCCTCCTCGGCATGCACCACTGCCTCCTGCCGCAAGCGTTCCACCTCGTCTTTTGAGAGCTGGGTTGATGCTTCAATCCGCACTGATTGGCTTTTGCCTGTTGCCTTATCAGCAGCCTTAACCTGTAAAATGCCGTTCGCGTCAACATCAAACGAAACCTCTATCTGCGGCAGGCCACGGGGTGAAGGCGGAATACCATCCAGAATAAATCTGCCCAAGGTTTTGTTATCGGTTGCCACCGGGCGCTCTCCCTGCAAAATATGAATCTCAACCGAGGTTTGATTATCTGATGCGGTTGAAAAAACCTGGGACTTGCTTGTAGGCACAGTCGTATTTTTTTCGATGACCGGCGTTCCGATGCCGCCCAAGGTTTCGATACCCAAAGTTAAGGGCGTAACGTCCAGAAGCAAAACATCTTTCACGTCCCCTTGGAAAATACCGGCTTGAACCGCAGCGCCCACCGCAACCACTTCGTCCGGATTAATGCCTTTATGCGGCTCTTTGCCGAAAAGCGTTTTAACCGCGTCTTGGATCGCGGGCATCCGCGTTTGTCCTCCAACCAAAATGACTTCGTCCACGTCCGCAATTTTTAGTCCTGCCTCGCTTACGGTTTTTTTCACGAGCTCAATTGATTTTTCGATTTCCGGCTTCACCAGTTCTTCAAGCTTCGCGCGCGTCATCTTGAGCAAAAAGTGTTTTGGCCCGGACGCGTCAGAGGTAATGTAGGGCAGATTGAGCTCTGTTTCAAATGCCGTTGAGAGTTCGTGCTTTGCGCGCTCTCCTGCTTCCTTAAGACGCTGGATTGCCAAGGGATCTTTTGAAATATCAATGCCTTCCTGCTTTTTATATTCCGCGACCAAAAATTCAATAATTTTTTTATCAAAATCATCACCGCCTAAATGAGTATCCCCGCCGGTTGATTTGACCTCAACCGTGTCGTCCGCGATTTCCAAAACTGAAATATCAAAAGTGCCGCCGCCAAAGTCATAGACCACAATTTTTTCTTGTTTCTTTTTGTTTAAGCCGTAGGCCAAAGCAGCTGCGGTCGGCTCATTTATGATTCTTTTTACTTTAAAGCCAGCGATTTCACCCGCGTTTTTTGTTGCCTGGCGCTGGGAATCATCAAAATACGCAGGAACCGTAATAACTGCCTCCTCGATCCGTTCTCCGAGTTTTGCCTCTGCATCAGCTTTAATCTTGCCTAAAACCATTGCAGAAATTTCTTCGGGCTTGTACCAACGATCACCCATTTTTATTTCAAGCCCTCCGGTTCCCGACTTTTGTATATCATACGGAAGCCACGCCTTATCCCTCTGTACTTCAGAATCTTCAAAATTGCGCCCGATGAGGCGTTTCACAGAGAAGATCGTATTCTTTGGATTGACTACGGACTGGCGCTTAGCCAAAAGCCCGACCAAGCGTTCATTGGATTTTGAGACCGCGACAACCGATGGCGTAGTCCGATTGCCTTCATGATTTTCCAAAACCAGCGGCTCCCCGCCCTCTATAACCGCCATTGCGGAATTAGTTGTACCTAAGTCGATACCAAGTATTTTCATAATTTAAAATGTAAATATCAAAATGAAAAATGGCAATGTAAAATCTTAAAATGTTCGCGTAGCGAATTACTTTAATTTTGCACTTTGATTTTTGATTTTTGCATTATTTCGCGACTCTCACTCTTGCCGCCCTAACTACTTTGCCGTTCAAACTATACCCCGGCTCGACTTCTTCTACAATAGTGCCCGAGGGTTTGTCTGATGTGACTTCTCCGATTGCTTCCTGCTCTCGTGGATCAAATTTCCCGCCGATCATAACCACAATTTTCTGGAGCCCATTCTTCCGTAAAATATCTTCAAGTTGATTGCGGATTAGATACATCCCGCGCAGATGCCTCTCCGCTGTTACCGCGTCTGCGTCAGTCCGCGTCAAGTCTGCGTTAGTCTGCGTTTGTCCTGATTCTGATCGGGACAAGATTGCCAAATCAAAACTATCAAGCACCGCAATAACCTCCCTGATTAAACTCTCTTGGCTCCACCTTGCAAATTCCTCAAAATGCTTCAGCTCGTCTTTTTTGTAATTTGCCAAGTCCGCTTTTGCCCGTTTCCACCCGTCCAAATACTCATCCCGCTCTTTTTTGCATTGTTCGAGCTCATCTATACCCCCATTTTGACTCGCGGATCCACCCTCTGTATTTTGCTCTTTTTTTATATCTTCCTCCATCGCAGTTTTGTTTTAGTGTGTTGATTATAGGGAAATTGGATAACATGTCAAGTGAATTGGCGCAATGCTCTTTTTATACTACAATCAATACTATGCTCAGACTCTATAACACCCTCACGCGCAAAAAAGAGATTTTCAAGCCACTCCACGGTAAAAAGGTGGGGTTTTATACGTGCGGGCCAACGGTGTATAAACACCAGCATATTGGCAATTACCGGACGTATATCCTAGAAGATATACTTCAAAAAACCCTTGAATATGACGGGTATAAAGTGAAGCGCGTCTTAAACATTACTGACGTGGGGCACTTAACTTCCGACGCGGATACCGGCGAAGATAAAATAGAAAGAGAAGCTAAAAAAGAGAAAAAATCAGTGCGGGATATTACGAATTTTTATACGAATGCATTTTTGAAAGATCTGGAACGGCTGAATATCAAAAAACCTGAAATTATTGTTAAGGCGTCAGAAACCATTGATGATCAAATAAAGATCATCCGAAAACTCTTTGAAAAAGGGTTTGCATACGAAACGCCGCAAGCCGTGTATTTTAATGTTTCGAAATTCAAAAACTACGGAAAATTATCCGGGCAATCCTTATCGCAAAAAATAACCGCGGCGCGGGATGAAGTAGTTGAGGATAAAGACAAAAAAAATCCTGCTGACTTTGCCCTATGGTTTAAGCGCGTAGGCAAATTCAAAAACCATAGCATGCA
>CAYIFL010000032.1:0-6831 GCA_964362685.1 uncultured Candidatus Saccharibacteria bacterium | reverse complement strand
AGAATCCGAGATGATGTCCAGACGAAAATCAGGAAAAGTTTGGCGGCAGATTCAGCATCGGCTTGAAGCAGGCGGGGCGAATAATATGAAGCTTGCGATTCTCGAGGCTGATCGCGTTCTTGAGCAAACGTTAAAGCTCGGACATTTTTCCGGCGCTACCATGAATGACATCCTGGCCGCGATGACGAAAGATGATTTGTATACCATCGAAGAAGTGCGGAAGGTACATTCGTTCAGAGACAAAATCGTCTCTGATCAAAATTTCCATCTAGGTAAAGAGCAAGCGGAAGAAGCAATCGAAACCTACAAAAACGCCTTTATTGAATTAGGCTTGATTGAGAGTGCGGGTGGCGGCGATGATGAGGAGTGAAACTAGCTGATTTTTGCGAATTTCCGCTTGCCTGCCTGGAGCACCATGCCGCGCCTTAAAGAAATTATCCTTCGCCAGTCCTTTTGGATTTCTGAATCAATTTTTACCGCTCCCTGTTCGATTAAGCGTTTTGCTTCTGATTTCGATGCGGCGAGTTTGGTTTTAACAAGGAGATCTAAAAGGGGCAGAGTTCCCTTAAGGGTGAACATCGGCAGCTCCGCGGGCAGCTCCTTTTTCCTAAAAACGCGATTGAATTCCTGAGCTGCTTTTTTTGCCTGCTCCGCATCATAGTAAAACGCAGTAATTACTTCCGCGAGCTGTATCTTCAAATCGCGCGGATTCGTGTTTTTATTTTTGAGTTTTTTTGATATTTCTTTTAGTTCTTTTTCGGATACGCCGGTCAGAAGTTCAAATGCAGGCAGGATTTGCGGGTCTGGCCAGCTCATAATTTTCCCAAACATTTCATTTGGCGCATCATCCATTTGCACCATATTGCCCTCACTCTTGCCCATTTTTTTGCCGCTTGGGTCAGTTAAAAGTTTCATTGCCAAAACAAATTTCTCCTTGTGTTTCAGTATTTTTAGCAGATCCCGGCCAACCAGCATATTAAACGTTTGGTCGTTGCCGCCGATTTCTAAATCCACATCCATAGCGACTGAATCATATCCTTGCGCAAGCGGATATAAAAATTCATGAAAGTGAATCGGCTGATTTTTTTTCAACCGTTCCTGGAACATATCCCTTGTGATCAGCTGTTGCACCGTCACATATGAGCTGAGCTCGATGAGATCAGGAAAGGTGAGTTTGTCATTCCACTTCGAGTTATATTCAATGCGCGCGGCATTTCTCCCGATAAAATCCAAAAACGCGCTTGCGAACCTTTTATAATTTTTTGCATTATTCAGCACTTCTGCGCGAGTCAGTTTTTTCCGCGTTGCAGACTTATCAGTCGGATCGCCGATCATGCCCGTAAAATCGCCAATAAGCATAATAACCTCGTGCCCCATTTTCTGGAATTGCCCTAGCTTGCGCAAGGTAATCGCATGTCCCAGGTGAAGCGTGGGCGCAGAAGGATCGTATCCGCAGTAGAGCCGTATCTTTTTCCCGGAACGCAAAATTGCCTGCAGTGCATCTTTCGAAGGGTATATTTTTTCGACGCCGCGTTCCAAAACCTCCTTAATTTTTTCGGGATTGGTGTCTGCCATACGCGTGTTAGACTTTCTCCAAAAACAGTTTGTAATCTTTTTTAAAGAATTTTGTTGCGATGGTAAAGATGCCATAGGTGATGAAAAACGCGGCAAAAACGTCAATAGAGTAATGGAGGTGTCCCAAAAGCACGCTGAAGCCGAAAATCAGTGAGCCGGTGATAAACATAGCGCGCAATCGGCTATGCTTCCAGTATGCCAGAGCAAGAAGAAACGGTATGCCTGTATGCCCGGAAAAAAACAGGTCGTCTCCGGAAGCTAGCTTTTTTAGAATAGTGCTTTCATTGAAGGATAAACTATCCGCTGGCTGGCTTAGATGGGTAAGAGTGATGAAGATTGCCCGCACCACAATAAAAAGAGCAATGCTTTTTATAAGAAAGGGGGTTTGTTGCGGTTCAGTGAGAATAATAATCAATATAAAAAGAATAAGGAAGGCATACCCCAGGACAAATACAGAGCTTACGTCTACGACGGGTAAATTATCAAGTATGATGTCGGTAACAGAGTTATCGGCGCGGCTTGTCGCATAGACATTGGCGCCGTAGTTGAAGAGCAGAGCTATAAAAAGCAAGAGTATCGAAACCGCAATATTCGAATACGCTGATTTACTGGACCAAAATAATTTGTGCCTCGCTATAATGTTTCCCATAAACTAAGAAGATGGAAGGCTGAAAAGCCAGTAGATAAAGATGACGACCGGGTCAACTCGAGGACCATACACAATTGATCCGCCTAGGGCACCGGTGATTGTTACGGAGATAAGTCCGGCTACAGCAAAAAGTATAACGAGCCAACTGTTCGTAAACCGTTCGGCCGTATCAATGATTCTGCGGAGGATTTGATCCGTATTCGGTCCAAATGCATTGTGCCTAGTGAGCCATGTTAGAAAATAGGCAAGAGCAATCAACCCAAAAATGCCGATAGTAATCATTGCCCAATTTGAATGGAGCTCAACAAGGGAACGGAGCTGCGGGTCATTTGGCAGCTGGTTTTTAAGGAGATCGCCGGTTATGTATGCCACGCCGCTTGCAATGCTCCCGGTAATCACAAGGAATGCTTTAAGATAAAAATAAAACGCCTGCTCTTTTATTTTTCGAAACCGTGCGCATTCCAAAAGAGCGTAGAGCGTAAAAAGCGCAACCGGAAAATGCACAGAAATCGGGTGCAGGTTCATGGATAAATATATAATAGCATATTTTACCTATAGCGGCGGTAGGTCATATTTATGCGCGGGTGACCGGATTCGAACCGGCGATCTCGTCCGTGACAGGGACGCGCTTTAAGCCAGCTAAGCTACACCCGCAACATTGCGTAGTTTATCGTATTTTGAAATATTTTTCAAATATACATCATTTTGAGATGCAGCTTAGAAAAGTCTACTATGTGACGATCGTCACATAGTAGACTTTTGATTATTTCAATCTTCGTACAATCTTATTAAATTGCTCGCCGCGGTCGAATTCATTCTTAAATAAGCCAAAAGAGGTGAATGCAGGCGAGAAGAGGATGATGTCTCCGCGGCGGGCGTTTTTCATTGCCGCATCCACTGCATCCTTCAAAGATCCGACCAGGATACTTTTTTGCTTGAATGATTCAGGTAAAAGAGCGGTGCCGGTGCCCGGAAGCAATATGACTTTTTTAGTGTAGCGGGGGATTAGTTTTAGCAAGGAACGCATATCCAGATTTTTGTGGTTCCCGCCCATAATGAGAATTATATTTTTTTTGTTGCCGAGCGCTTTGAGCCCAGCGATGGTTGCATCCGGCGTTGTGGCAGTAGTGTCATTGTAAATTTCTATGCCGCGTACGGTACGCACGAACTCTAATCGTCCAGGCACACCAGAAAAAGTTGGAAGACTGCGTTGTATGTCTTCGAGGGGTATGCCAAGTAAGCGCGCCGTCTGTACCGCCAGGCCTGCATTTTTGCGGTTATGCGTTCCTTTCAGATTAAAACTAAACGAAGGCAAGAGTGGCTTTGCAATGATTTTTTTTCCTTTCGTTTTGATGCGTTTTGAAACTGCTGCGTCGCAGATTACAAAATCATTTCTATTTTGAAATCGAAAGATATTTGCTTTATCCGCAAAGTACCGCGCTCGGTTGCCTTGATAGTAGTTCAAGTGGTCAGGCAAAAAGTTTGTAAAAATTGCGATGTGCGGACTGATTTTTGCCTCGCCAAATCCCTGCAACTGCCAAGAGTCCAATTCAAGAATCGCACTATCGCCCGGCTTCACTTTTTTGAGGAGTGGGAGAGTGGCGGTTCCTTTGATATTGCCTCCTAAAAAAACTTTTTTCCCGGCGCTCGTAAGCAAATGATGGAGTAAATGAGTTGTTGTTGATTTGCCCCGCGTGCCCGTAATACCGATAAGCGTAGCAGGGGAGAAGCGCGCAAAAAGCGCTGTGCTCATCTCAATCGGAATTTTGTGCCTTCGCGCCTCTGCAATAAAAGGCGAGTCAAGCCCAACTCCTGCTGCTTTAATAATCAAATCTCGATTTCGGAAATCTTCTAAGCGATGCCCGTCCAAATGATACGCGATGTTTTTGAATTTTTTGAGTTTTCGGAGAGACGGCGCAAGCTCTTCTTTAGTTTTTAAGTCGGTCACAATAAGTTTTGCCCCATATTCAGCTAAAAATGCAGCATCGGAAACACCTCGGCCAAGAAGCCCCAGTCCCATAAGCGTAATTTTTTTGCCCCTAAAGTAGTTTTTCCAATTTTTCATAACAATTTCAGCCTCCCGCCAGATGTACTTAATTAGAGCAAATAATAAGAAAAAAAGAAACCGCATCCCTGGTCGCAATCGGGACGCGGTTATCTGGCTTGGTAGCGGTGGCAGGATTCGAACCTGCGACCTTGGCCTTATGAAGACCCTGCTCTAACCACTGAGCTACACCGCCATTTGCTTTGTTGATACGCACCCGCTCCTTGCCCCGTATACAGCTTTGCTGTTATGCGGGGTGCCGCTGAGCTACATCGGCGCAATAATTACCTGACTATACCGAAATTATTTGATTTAGGCAAGAATTTGTTCTGAAAGAGATTAGTAGCGCTCCGCCTGTGCGCCGTGCGGCAGCTCTCGGAGTCCGATGGGCTTGGTCTCGGAGCGAAGCGGAGAGCCATCGGACGAGAGTGCAGGCTGCGATGTGCCGCTGGAGCACATCGACAGCCGGTGCCGTCAGGCGTACAGGCGGAGTGCTGATGCAACACGTTTTGATAAATTAGGTCCCTATGCTATCGTATTAATAATCTATGAACCCTGCTGCAGCAAGCGTAGTAGCGCTTATTCTCCAATACAAATATTTTATTCTATTTCCCATCACGATTGTTGAAGGGCCTGTTGTGATGGTTCTTGCCGGGTTTTTATACCGCCTGGGATATTTTTCTTTTATCCCGCTTTATTTAACTTTAATCCTCGCTGATCTTGTTGGAGATTTTGTGTGGTACGGCGTGGGGTATCATTTTGGCCGGTCGCTTGTTCAAAAACACGGAAAATTTTTGAGCATTACCGAGGAGCTCTTTCACAAAATCGAGGCAAAATTCCACGAGCACCAGAACAAAATTCTCTTTATCTCAAAAATGACTATGGGGTTTGGTTTTGCGCATGTGACCTTAATTGGCGCAGGTATTGTGCGCGTACCCTTCAAAAAGTACGTTCTGCTTAACTTTTTGGGCGGTTTTATCTGGACCGGATTCTTGATGCT
Organism: uncultured Candidatus Saccharibacteria bacterium; assembly: GCA_964362685.1. Classification (GTDB taxonomy): domain Bacteria; phylum Patescibacteriota; class Minisyncoccia; order UBA6257; family UBA9933; genus CAYIFL01. The sequence continues at coordinate 1,563 of CAYIFL010000032.1, read as the reverse complement.
CATTGGTTATTTCTTCGGAAATTTGTATACTGTGATAGAAGGTAAATTCAAGATAGTTTCAGTTATTGCCTTAATTATCATTGTCCTTGGTGCATTCTACGGCTTCAGCCGGTATATGCGTCAAAGATTTATACAAAACAAGATATGATTTCAATCATTATTCCCACATTAAACGAGGAAGGAGAAATAGAGCGGACTCTGCAGTATCTCAAAGAGTGCAAGGAAAATTGCGAACTTGATATTGAGGTTATTGTCTCCGATGGCGGGAGTACGGATAAAACAATACTTATCGCAAAAAAGTATGCGGATCACGTGGTGGTGTATGAGGGCAAGGAGCGCCAGACCATAAGCGGCGGAAAAAATCTTGGTGCCACGCGCGCAACCGGAGAGCATTTGCTTTTTATTGACGCGGATGTGCGTATTCCAGAAGCGCATACAACGATTGTAAAAATAGTTAAGGAGATTGAGCGTGATGAGACACACTTGGGCGCAACCGCTTTTTTGATGGTTCGCCCGGAAGATGCAACCTTGACTGACAAACTCATTTTCGGTTTTATGAATTATTTTTCGATCTTTGTAAATAATGTAATGAATAGCGGCGGAGCGCCCGGTGAATTTATGATGATTCGGCACGAAACATTTAAAGAGCTTGGCGGCTTTCGCGAAGATCTGCCTGTTGGCGAGGATTGGGATTTATTCCGCAGAATGGTAAAAATCGGCAAGGCACGGACCTATAGCGGCGCGACCATCTTCCATAGCGGCAGGCGCGCGCACAAAATCGGTTGGCCCAAACTTCTTTGGCACTGGTTTGTGAATAATGTCTACGTCATTTTATTTAATAAGTCAGCGCATAAAGAATGGACGCCGTATAGATAAAATGTTTTAGCAACTAGAACTATGAAAATCAGTTTTGTCATTCCAGCTTATAACGAAGAATATTATATAGCTCCGTGCCTGGAGAGTATTTTGCGTGAAGTGCAGATGGGCGGGTATGATGCCCAGATTATTGTGGTAAATAACGCTTCAGATGACGGGACTGAAGAGATTGTACGGCGTTTCCCCGGCGTGCAAATTGTCCGCGAGGAGCGAAAAGGAACCGGCTTTGCGCGTATGGCAGGGCTTCAAGCCGCAGAAGGGGATTTATTCGCGACGATAGACGCTGATACGCGGCTTACGGAGGGATGGATTGAAACGGCGCTGGGCGAATTTGAGAGAGATGAGGAATTAGTTGGATTGAGCGGACCCTGCATCTATTTTGGCATCCCCCGTTCTTATAAAAATGTGATTCAAATCTATTATTATTTCGTGTATTTAGTGTATATCGTGAATCATAACATTTTGAAAAAAAGTTCAGCGATATTCGGCGGGAACTTTATCGCGCGGCGTGAGGCACTCCACGATATAGGTGGGTATAACACGGATATAGTTTTTTGGGGTGATGATGCCGATCTCTCAAAGCGTTTGGTGCGGAGGGGCAAGGTAAAATTTACGTTTAAACTTAAAGCGCACACTTCCGGCAGGCGATTAGCCGCTGAGGGAATTCTAAAAAGCGGATTGCGTTAT
>CAYIFL010000031.1:0-6854 GCA_964362685.1 uncultured Candidatus Saccharibacteria bacterium | reverse complement strand
GTACCTTTTGGTTAAAATCCGAACTTACTTTGACGAACATCCGGACGAGGACTGAACTCCGCCAGGGGCGGACAGGCGCCCCGCCGCCGCTCGCTTTCTCCCGCACAAAGCGGAAAGGGTGGGATTCGTCCCGCACAAGGCGGAGGGTACAGGATTTGAACCTGTGATACCTGTTAAGGTAAACCTGCTTTCCAAGCAGGCGCAATAGACCACTATGCGAACCCTCCGCCTTTAACGGGATTGCTCCAGCAAACCTCTCCGCCAGCTGGCGGATCGGGAGCTGGAGGGAAAACCCACGGTACTGATTAATCACAAATTTCCCCAGACCAGCTTTTAAACCCCTGCCCCGTATACAGCTTTGCTGTTATACGGGGACTATGCGACCTCTCCAGTCACCATTTACCCAATTACTTAATTACCATTTTTATTTCATCTCCGCAAATTTTCCTGGATTGGTTGTGGCGATAAAAATCCGCATCTTATTCGAGTGTCTTTTGTGAGGATAGAGAAGAGTAAATAGTAAAAAGCGCCAAAAATAAACTTAGAGTTAAGGGACCAAGCAGAAATCCTATAGGACCAAAAAAACTTACGCCTCCTAAAACAGAAAGCAAAACCAAAAGCGGATGGATTTTTGATCTGCTGCTCACAATCTTCGGCGCTAAGTAATTATCTATTAAACCAACCGCGAATAACCCCCAAATAATCATGCCGAGCGCTGATCCGTATGCCCCATTCAAATAAAGGTACAAAATAACTGGAACCACAACAGCCCCTGTCCCGATACTCGGAATCAAGGATGCCAAACTCGCAACGCTTCCCCACAAAACCGGATTCGGCACCCCAAAGAGCGCAAAGCCGATTCCCGCGACAACACCCTGCACAATCGCGATAATCAAACTTCCCTTCATAACAGCATCAATCGCAACCGTGAGCTTCCCTAAAATAATCTCATTCTCTTCTCTGGAGAGCGGGCTGGCGTCAATGAATGCCTGCTTTAAGGGCTCCCCATCTTTTAAGAGATAATAAAAAGCCAAAAGAAAAATAACGGCGTTAATAATAATTGCTATAAGGCCAGAGACAAATGGCCCGAACCCGGCAACAACCCAACTCACTGCATTTTTCGCATATTGCTCAATATCAATAGGGGCTTTAAGCAACACAGGAAACCGCGCCTGCGCTTCTCCAACAAGACTTTTTGTAATATCAATAATAGTGCCTTCCCTGCCTTCAGTAAGAGAAAAATAAATTTGCTGGGCTTCGTGAAAAATCTGAATTCCTAATAATATAAAGGGCGTTATGATAAAAAGCAAAACCAACGCGGTACAAAGAAATGCGGATAGCCCCCTTTTGTTATGCGTGAGAGAGAGTATTTTTCTATATACGGGCGCAAACAGCACCGCAAAAACAATTGCTAAAATAAGCGTATAGATAAAAGGCTTCAATACGCTGAATAATAAAATACTTACTACCCCGAGAAAAATATAAAGAAAATATTTTTGCGCTGTTGTAGCCATTGTATTTTTTATATAGTATATTTTATTTTTTATTTTATCCTCACCATCCTCCACTTGAGCCGCCTCCGCCACTCCCGCCTCCGCCAAATCCGCCAAAACCTCTTCCGCCACTGCCGCTGCCTCCGCCAAAGCCGCCGCCTGCCCACCACGGCGGACGATGTCCAAGTGTCTTTGCTTTACCATAAGCCCGAGAGACAAAAAAATCAAACAGTAATCCAACCGGAACCAAGAGGAAAAACCAGATAAACCCTGCATAGAGAAAACCATTTATCCAGCCAATAATAACGCCACCAATTCCGCCTAAAACGCCACCAAGCCACCATGACTTGGAACGGCTTAAAATACTTGCAAGCCACATCGGCACGAAGAGAAGCAAGAAAAACCAGAACTCAATGCTGTTTCCGATAGTACTTTTTTTCTCTGTACTCTGTACTTCAGAAGGCACATACTCCCCTTTGGTTGCCGCGATAACTTGATCAACGGCGCCATCCAAACCTTCATAATACTTCTCTTCCAGAAAAGCCGGCCGAATCGTATTGGTGATAATCCACGAGCTCTGTGCATCAGTTAAGGCACCTTCTAATCCGTACCCAACTTCAATACGTACCTTGCGATCATTAAGAGCAACGAGCAGCAAGACGCCATTATCTTTTCCTTGCTTGCCAATACCCCACTCTTTGAAAAGCTCAACGGTAAAATTCTCTATCGTGTCTCCTTCTAAACTCGGAATTATAACAACGGTAATTTCATTGCTGGTCTCTTTTTCAAATGCAGAAAGCTTTACTTCGAGCGCCTGCACCTCATCCTGTTTCAAGGCGCCGGCGGAATCAGAAACAAACCCATGGGGCGTCCCGGGATTATAATACGCACGTAAAACAATCGGGAATATAAGCAAGAGGGCTAATCCCACAATAAGATATAATCCGCTTTTCTTTTGCATCACGTTTTAAAACTCAACCTTCGGAGCATTCTCTGCCCCTGGAGCTGCCTCAAAATAGGTCCGGTCGCCGAATCCGAAGATGCTCGCCAAAAGCCGCGAGGGAAAGCGTTTCGTCACTAAGTTGTAGTCGCGAACCATATCGTTAAACCGTTTCCGTTCAACGCTCACGCGATTCTCCGTTCCTTCAAGCTGTGCCATTAACGTCTGCACATTCTCTGCTGACTTGAGCTGCGGATAATTTTCGATAACCGCCAAAAGCCGTCCCAAAGCAGATTCAACCTGTGTTGCTGCAGAGGCCTTGTCGTTTATGGTTACTGCGCCCGCATACCGCGTGCGTGCATCAGCAATCGCGCCAAACACTGCCTGCTCCTGATTCATAATGCCTTTTACTGATGCCACGAGATTCGGGATAAGGTCGAGGCGGCGCTCGTATTGCGTTTCCACCTGCGCCCACTGGTTATCGACATTCTCATTCGCGGTAACGAGATTATTGTAGGTGCTCCATCCATACAGGGCTGCGACTCCTACGATAATAATAACCGCTAGTATGATTTTTTTTGTCATTGTGCTTCATTCTATACTACGGCGACCTTTTTAAGCAATTTTTATTGTACAACAAGAGAAGGGCATTAGTCAAAAACAAAAATCTCCCGATCGCGATCGGGAGATTCTTGCTAACACTTGTATCGATACTACCAGAGAAGAAATCTATTGCAAGCGAGTTATCCACTCCCTTAGTAATCCATTCCCATTCCGCCCGGCATACCTCCGCCCATCCCGGCCTTCTCTTCTTTTTTCGGCAATTCAGAAATCGCGGCGCCGATCATTAAATAATTGCTTGCAACCGAAACCGCATTCACAAAAGCGGTTTTTACAACTTTCAAGGGATCAATAATGCCGGCTTCTTTTAGATTGACGATTTGGTTAGAAACCGCGTCAAACCCCACCCAGTTTTGAAGATTTGCATCCGCGTATGCGGCTCGTTTATCATGCAACTCTTTTTTAATTTCATCAAAAATTTCGCCGCTATTGTCAACGATTGCCTGAAAAGGAGCCGCAAGCGCTTTAGACATTATCGCATAAGCAGCAAAGACTGACGGAGATTCATTTTTGTTCGGCTTGAACCTATTTAAGGCGATATTAAAAAGCGCGATGCCGCCGCCCGGGACGATTCCCTCTTCCATCGCGGCTCGCGTTGCCGCAACCGCGTCTTCAACCCTTTGCTTTAATTCTTTTTGCGCTGACTCCGTTGGCGCGCCGACTTTTATGACCGCGACGCCGCCAGCCAGCTTGCCCAAGCGCTCCTGCAATTTATCTTTATCGAATTCAGAATCGGTTTCTTTGAGCTGTCCCTTAATCTGATTAACCCTTTTATCGATTTCAGTTTTTTTGCCCTTGCCGTCAACAATAGTTGTATTTTCTTTGGTGGCAACCACTTTTCGCGCCTGCCCCAAGTCAGTGAGTTCCGCATTCTCCAATTTCTTTCCCAAATCTTCGGAGATGAACGTGGCGCCGGAAACAACCGCAATGTCTTCAAGCATTTCTTTTCTCCGATCGCCGAATCCCGGAGCTTTAACTGCCAAAACATTAAATATCCCGCGGAGCTTATTTACCAAGAGCGTTGCCAATGCTTCTCCATCAACATCTTCGGCAACAATAACCAATTCCTTTTTCCCTGATTTAACTATTTTTTCAAGAAGAGGCAAGAGGTCGCTGATAGATGAAATTTTCTTATCGGTAACCAAAATATACGGATCCTCCAGGGCTGCTTCCATACGCTCGGCATTCGTCAACATATATGGAGAAATATAGCCGCGATCAAACTGCATTCCTTCCACAACCTCAAAATGATTTCCGATGGTATTCGAATCTTCTATGGTGACCACGCCGTCTTTCCCCACTTTTTCGAAAACCTGCGAAATCAAACCGCCGATCTCGTCATTTTTTGAAGAAAGCGTCGCGACTTCTTTGATTTTTTTAGTGTCGTTGATTACCTCCTTTTGGGTTTCGAGAGCCGCAATAACAGAATCAGTCGCCTGCCTTAATTCCTCGGTTAATTTAATGACATTAAAACCCTCACGCTTTATCGCCTGCTCGCCCTCATCAATCATAACTTTCGTTAAAATGACTGCCGTGGTTGTGCCATCGCCGACTTTATCATTCGTTTTCTCCGCAGCTTGTTTTATGAAATCAGCGCCGAGATTTTCGTATTTGCCTTCAAGCTCAATTTCTTTCGCAACCGTAACGCCGTCAAAGGTAACCTGCGGAGCGCCGTATCCCTTTTCAATCACAACAGCGCGGCCGCGCGGACCCAGCGTCATACGCACTGCTTCTGCTAATTTATCGATCCCTTTTTTGAGCGCCGTTCGCGCTTCTTCGTTAAATAAAATTTGTTTTGCCATATACCTTGAATTTTTAATTTCTAATTTTCAAATTTTAATAAATGAATCAATGAGTTAATTTTTAAAAATTTATCCATTAAAAATTCATTAGAAATTAGAATTTAGGAATTAGAAATTTGAGCAATTCTTGAATTTATTCAAGAATTGCGAGTACGTCCTCTTCGTCACCAACCAAATATTTCTTCTGGTCGATTTCGATCTCGTCCGGTCCGTACTTTTTAAACAACACGATGTCTCCGACTTTAACCGACATCGGTATTCGCTCGCCCTTCTCGTTCAGTTTGCCCGGGCCCACGGCAACAACCTTGCCCTTCATCGGCTTTTCTTTTTCCACGGTCTCGGGCAGAACGATGCCGGACGCCGTGGTCTTACTTTCCTCGATCGGCTCGATAAAAATATGGTTTGATAATGGTTTAAAATTCATACGCTTGACCGATGCGAAACTACAAATCTATCCGAATCTACGAATACACAAGAGCACGGATTCGTGTAGTTCGTAGTGTCCGATCGGTTCGCTCTATAAGTACGACTTTTTAATATGCAGAGGGAGTATAGGAGCAAGATTAAATCTTGTCAAGAGCTTGTAGGCATATACCTTTCTCAAAAAAACAAGGGGCGCAGTGCGTGCACCCCCTTTAGACCTATGTTTCGCGAACAGCCGTTTCGACCGCATCGCGAAATGACTCAAGCGTAAAGGGCTTGAAAAGAACTTTAGCGCCAAGTTTCTTGACCGCTTCAGTAATAAGGTTATGGCAATCAACGTCGCCCGTAACAAGAAACGCTTTAATGCGCGGATTCGCCTTTTGAGCTTCTTGTATAACCGTAAGGCCATCCGGATTTGTGCCCATTCGCAGGTCAGTTACCACGAGATTGAAGGCCAAGCCATGCAGCTTCAACTTATCGAGCGCGTCCCGGCTGTCAAGAAATGCATCAACACAATGTCCCAACGCCCTCAAAAACCCGCTTGTCACTTCTAGCATCGCAGGATCATCGTCAACCGCCAACACTCTCACTTTTTTCATGTGCCTCCCCCTAGGACTGCGAAGCAAGTTTGAAAACCAAGTCTTCCAGCTCTTCGAAATCAACCGGTTCTCTGATTACGCCATTAACGGTATGGGTATCCAGACCATCCAGCCCTCCTCCTTTTTCTTTTCTTGAGGCATTCTTGATAACAATTATCCTTACCCCCTCAAGGTATTGCCTGTTCCTCGGCCGACGGAAAAACCTTAAAACGCATAAAGCCGTCCTTTGGTCCCTGGATTGAATCAAGTCCCCAGAAGAAGACCTCTTTCTGGATTTTTTCTTGCTTATTTTGCAAAGAACATCAGAATAGAGATACGTAATAAAGAAATCAAATCTTCGGCTCTTGAGACTCTGCACTGCCTCAGCAATAGTCCTCGCATGAAACGCGAAATATCCCATCGCGCCAAACTTATCAGCCAGAACAACTCTTCTTGCCTGATGTTCGCTCGTATCCAAAATCAAAATCCGAGGCGGCCAATCCATCTCTCACCCTCCCCTTTTTGTTTTTCCACTATTTCAAAAGCCCGGTTATGCCGAGCCGCTAAAAGATATATAGCAATGAAAAGCGCTGATGTCAATCCACCTCCTCTTCCTCGCGCGGACGGTCGATTGTACGTGGTTCAATATCTGCCGCCTTACCGGTAATTTTCAAAACATCTTTATCAATTTTTCCAAGTTCTTTATACGCGGAGTTATACATATTTACCGTGGTGCCCAAGTGCGTTCCCAATTTTTTCATATAGTTTTCATAGCTCCCAATATGCCGCCCCAATTCCTCAACGCGTTTCCGAATTTCTTTCGCTGACTCTTCAATTTGGAGCGCCTTCAATCCCTGAAGCACTGTCTGAAGATATGCTAAAAAGGTCGTTGGTGAAACAATCATCACTTTTTTCTCACCTGCGGCATACTGAATCAAATCGCGCGTATTGGATTTTACCGAACCGATTTTATTAATGAGCAAATCGTAATAAATCG
>CAYIFL010000030.1:0-7009 GCA_964362685.1 uncultured Candidatus Saccharibacteria bacterium | reverse complement strand
ATAACAAATCAAAAATTCTCGGAGATGTAGAAACTCTTAATAGTGTAATTTTTCTTTTTAGAACCCATCCTTATAACCCGTCGGGGGAATAATCGGAGGAATATTTGCTTTAGGTGCTGGTAAAGATGGTAATGGGGGCGTCTGCTTGGGTATCTTGGGGATAGGAGGAACAGCAAACATATTCTTCAAGATATAACTATTATCATTTATATCTTTAAGTTCCCCTTTAAACTGACCATGCGAATCCCATACATAACCCTCCTCAATCCAGCCTAAATATATTCCATCTCGAGAAAATAAATTTCCCCCCATAATAAAACCAAGGTATTGTCCGATTGATTTATATATGTAGATAATATTGTCCATATTATTTCTAATTTACACCACTTTCTATTTTAGGATCTTGATGCCTTGGTATGTATGTACATGGAATTGCATATCCCATCCCTAGCTGCAAATTACTAATTAAAGCTTTATAAATTTTTACTAAATCTACTCCATGTATAGCAATAGCTCCGGCTTCCATTTTTTGTACATCAGATAACAAAGTGGCTTCTTCTCTCCGAGTGGCGTTAACTACCCCGATAACCTCTCCGTCTTTATTCATTAGCGGGCAACCACTATTACCAACGTTTACCGTACCGTCGATTAAATATGTTATCACTCCAGTTGCGTCTTTAGTGATCGCAGATAATATACCCTGATGCGTCGTGAGAGATGATATCCCCAATGGATAGCCAGAAATTAATACATGAATACCTTCTTTTACGTTTTTTTCATCACCCTTCGCTAATGGCTCTCGACTACCATCATCGAATTTTAGCAAAGCTAGATCGTATTCTTTATCTTGTATTGCGATCTTAGCGTCAATAAATTTGCTATCGGGGAATATGATTAGTATTTTATCATGGATATCTTCGACAACATGATTACAGGTAACAAGTATACCCCTTTTCCAAAATACAAATCCGCTTCCTTGGCTAATTATAACATTGTCTTTAAAGATAAGTACAAGTGCTATGCTCGACTTAACTTTTTTAACTGTATCTGAATAATCCATTATTATTTCTACTCTTAATTAATCCTCCAACTTTTCTTTACTATGAGAAATATCGAACCATTCTTTTTGTAATCTCTGTAAATTTTTCCACATTAAATCGATTTTACTAAGTTCCTCTTCGTCAAATATCTTATCAGGTTGATTGACAAGAACCCCATTCTCAAAAGAGGATATAAAGCGATCTAGATACTCATAATACTCTTTATGAGCATTTATGTAATCTTGAGTCATTTTTTGGTATTCAGTTTTCTTCATTATTTTTTCTACTAATCCCCCACCAAAATAAACCTGCTAGATTTTTACATTATGCGCTTTCCTTGATTTTAGTCAATAAAAAAAGAAAGCCGCCTAGAGAAAGCACGGCTTTCTTCTGGCGGCTAGTATTCCACGAAAGTTCTAGGATCGAGGATACAACCAATATCCCTCGCCCTCCCTTGGTTCATCCAGAACAGAGCAAAAAATATACTCTGGGATAAACGCCAACTTGACTTTTAAACCTATCGCAGTGGCTAGGGCCTGCTTCCCTGCGGTATCGATAGTACGATTGGGACCGATAGTAAGATCGGAACCGGAGATATACACAGCCATCTCCTTCCCCAAATCCCAGTTCATCAGATCTCGCGGGAAAAAGACCACCACCTTTCCAAGACCACGTATCTCGAAGCAATCGATAATCTCTTTTGTTAACCTGACATACCGCTCTTCCGACACTACAGGCGCTCCCCAAACAAACACGGTGTTCATAGCAACCTCCCTAGCGAATTGTTTGTAGCCGCAATCCAACAACGCCGACATAGCCTTAAAAAGCTAAAACAAAAATAGCACACTCTGTGCTATCCGTCAATACCGAGCATTTTTCATATCCCCACCAAAATAAACCTATTTAAGAATTACGTTAAACTTCCTGTTTTATCTATCTGCTCAAGCATATTTAGATGCTCGAAAAATTCTTCAAACCGCTTCTTTACTCCCTCTCTATCTGGTCCGGAGTCAGCTTCCCACGTTAAACATTCATAATCCTCCTCTAGTACATGCTGAATAGCTGGACTCTGCCTATCATAGACGTTCTGATAGCCGGATAGAGGAATCTCCACCAATCTCCTAATTTCCGCTTCGGTAGCTTCCTTATTTTCCGGCGTTGGCGCGCTTGGCATTTTTTCCATTTACAAAAGAGAGTTAATCAGCTTTTTCAGTGCCGGCAAATCCATCATGACAGAATTATCTTTTATAAACCACCTCTGCTTCTTTTAAAACTTTTCCTCGAAAATATGTACTTAGGGCCTCTGGTGTTAGCAAATCAACTTCTTTACCGAGCGACCGGGCAATCTGCTCTTGAATATCAATAAACTTCAAAAAACCAACCCGTGCCGAGGGAGAAAATTCAATCAATAAATCGATGTCGCTGGTCTTTTTCTCTTCGCCTCTTAGGCGTGAGCCAAATAAGGATATTTTTTTGATTTCGTTCTTATGCGGATTATCCTTGATCGCCCGCTCAATTCTAATTTTTAGGGTTTTCTTATCCATATTCCTCATTTTACCTCGTTGCGGTTCAATCGTCAACTTTTCAAAAATCCCCGATATCAAAATAATTTCCTTTGCTTTTATCTTTATATACATCAATCGCAAGTTGAATAACCGCGAAAAGAGGCTGAGGCAAATCATCTATATCGTACCAATCCCACGATTCGCATTTCTCCGGCTCCAATACTTTCGGCTCGCCACTTTCCCAATCAGCCAGAATATTTATATGTGCGTAATGCTTCGACGCGTACTTTGTAAGATTAGCTAAAAATTGAAACTTGATATTGTCGATTTCAATGCCGCATTCTTCTTTGGTTTCTCTTTTCGCACACTCTGCAAACGATTCCATATATTCCAGATGCCCGCCCGGGAACGCATATTCCCCCTCTCCGTGAGAGCCTTTCCGCTTGCCAAGCAAAACCTTGCCGCCTTTCATAATCATAACCCCGATCGCAACTTTTGGCCGCATATCTTTTTGGTCCATATTTCTACTATATTTCTACTATTAAGATAAACCCGCTAATCTAAAAAGTGTTTCGCATGATCCATGCTTTATGTTACATGCTTTACGTTCCATACTCCATGTTCCATGTTCCAAGCTTCATGTTTTATGTTGACGAACTTTCCCGTACTGGATACTCTATAAAGGTACACGCATGGTACACTTGCTCTTTAACTTTAAGGAGAAAATAATGCCAAGAAGAATGCACGGCGAGCATCGGGTTCCTGAACTTAATAAGTCACACCTGCAAGTTCTTCGGGAGGGCTTCGAACGCCTCAGCCACGGAATAGCGCGGCTGTGGATCCAGGAGATCCTCGACCAAGGAACTATACCCTCCTTAGCCCGTTTTTTGGAGATCGCATCCGGAATCAACAATACCGCCCGGCTCAAGTCTGTTTCGTATGTGCTACGTTTGCTGAACCAAGAACTGTACGATGCTCATATTCCCTATCGTTTCCGGATTAACGCGCAAAAGTTCCCCACCAGGCCATTGCTTTTCTCCCTTGACTAAGACCCCTCTTCCGAGGGGTTTGTTTTTTGGAATAGTGCGCGATCCCTCACCTTTTAAAACTCGTGGGCACTACAGGTATCGAACCTGTGACCTCTTCGATGTGAACGAAGCGCTCTGCCACTGAGCTAAGTGCCCTCTCAACAGATTAAAACAAAAAAGCGAGGTTTTTTCAACCCCGCCTTTCTGCATGACTTGTGTTCTATGCTCCATGCTTCATGTTCCATGTTCTATGCTCCATGTTTTATGCCAACTCCACCACTGCCCCAACCGCAACGAGCTTTTGTCGCAACTCCTCCGCCTCTTCTTTTTTCAATCCGGCCTTCACGGTTTTTGGCGCGCCGTCAACCAATGCTTTTGATTCCTGCAAGCCCAAGCCGGTTATTTCTTTGATTGCCTTAATCACATTCACCTTCTGGTCTCCGACTGCTTTTAGGACCACATCATAGGTTGATTTCTCTTCTGCTACTGCAGCGCCTCCACCACCTCCTGCGGCTGCCGGCATCGCGGCAGAAACGCCGAATTTCTCTTCGAGCGTTTTTACCAATTCCGCAAGCTCAACAACTGTTAACTTTTCTATTTTTTCGATTAAATCGTTAAATTTCTCTGACATATTTTTATGCTTTATGCTTTATGTTCCATGCTTTATGATTTGCTCTCGACCATTTTACTTTTTTCACTTAACACATACAAAAACATCCTGATCGGCGCCGCGATCATGCCAACTAATTGCCCAAGCAATACCTCCCTCGAGGGCAACTGTCCCAACATTTTCATCTGCTTTTCATCCAAGGCATTCTTTGCCTCAAGGTCATAACCGCCGATCATCCTTAATCCGGACTTATACACCGGTCCTGCAATTTCATGTATTTCGCTTGGCGCGAAAATAGTGCCGAGCTGGGTTTCAAATTGCTCCGGATCAAACTCGATTTTCTTCTCGGAAAACGCAATGCGCAGTAATTTTTTCTTGATAACCTTGAGTTTTGCGCCGAGCTCGCCGAGCTTTCTCCGTAAATTCTCCATCTCCCCCACACTCTTTCCGGTAAAGTCAATAAAAATCAAGCTTCGGCTCTCGTCCATAAGCTTTTTGCTTTCGGATATTTTTTCTGCTTTTTGCTTGCGATTCAACATATAGAACAAAAAATGCGGCATAAGCCGCAGACAAAAAAGGGATTTCCTCGAGGGGTCTTCTTCCTAATTTCATTAGGATGCCCCTTGTCTACGGATTATCTACTTATGCTATAGCAACGCAAAAAAATGTCAATCCCCCCATCACCATATCAAGCTGCTATGCTATAACATAGCACTTAGGGATTTCTGAGGGGTTTCTGACGCGTAACAGCGATCGCTGTTATACGGCAAAAAATCGTTCCCTTATCGATTCTTCAAATTTTTCATAAACTCCCCGCTTTCTTGTTTGAAGGATGCCACTTCGTCATTGATGATTTCATTCAGATTCGGCACGCGGGATTCGAGAAATTTTAGAACCGCTTCCTCATCTTCTATTTTCTCGCTCAAGAGTTTATCGAAATCGTCTTTATCTTTCTCCGATAGCAAAGACATCACACGGATAATCACGCCTTGAAAAATAAGGCGGCCGATCATCAAAAGCATCTCCTCCTGATCTTTTTGCGGGAGCTTATCCAAGCCCAAATCCTCTATAATGTTTTTTCTTAGAATATCCTGCATGTAATCCACAAACAAACACTAATATTAGACCAAGCTACACTAATATAGTATACCATATTTTTAGTGTAACTTAGTGTGCTACTTTCTGACCCGCATTGCCTCTATATATGTCCGCAGATACGTAAGCGCGCGGCCCTTTTCCTCTGCATTTCCCTCAAGTATTTTTTCCACATTAGCTTTCATTTCATTAACCATTTGATCAAACACGCTTCGGCGCATTGCCGTGACGCCCATCCGATTCTGATAATAGGTCCAAAAGTTTTCAGCAGTAATTCTTCCTCCCTTCACCTTGTGCGCTAAATCAACGAGCATCGTATCCGAAAAATTCCGCTTATACTCTGCAAAATGATCAAGGTAATTTTTTGCGAATTCCGAAAAAACGAATTCCGGTCCGGGCACCTTGGGTGCTGATTCGGTATATATTCCCGTACGTTCGCCCATCGCGCCTATATCTGCCCATCTATCTGGTGTCGGAGCTGCTGCGGGTTTTCCGTAATCTAAAATGTTTTCGCTCATGCCACCGCCGCGGACATTCACCGGATACTCCGGAGGCGGAGTAGGCTCAAATTTTGTACTTGGCGCTGTATCGCCCATATCCATTATACGCGCCTTAGGCATTTCCGGCTGTGGCATCCTTGGCTTTGGCGTAATATCGCTTACGATTGGCCTCTCCGGAGAAGCAGTGCCGCTTGGCTTAGCTTTCCATACCGTATTCCCTTCTTCACCTTCAAGAATAGAAATCTCCCCATTATCCTTAAGAAACACATGCACTCCGGGTCTTGTAAGCCGCATCTCTCCGCCTTCGAGAATCTTCTTATTCTCTACTAATATATGCTGTGTTTGGCGGTTCAAAATATCCGCTTTATACTCGGGATCGGTATCTAATAACTCCTTATCAAACGTATACGGCCATTTATATCTTTCTGCAAAACCATCGGGATTTTTTCTAAGTTGATCTTCGAGTTGCTTATAGACCGGCTGCCAAAAACCTTCACCTGAACGGACTTTTGTGATTCGCTCAATTTCCTCTAAATTTTGAGTGGGGATTCCAGGTGCTTCAGGCGCTTTTCCGCCTTGTGGCATTTCTGCCGCAGATACACGAACTCCTCCTGTCGTTTCCGGAACGCGGGGCAAAGATGTTTCTTTCGGAAACGCGAGCGGCTCCTCGTGAAAATCAGCTGCGCTAGGTTTTGGAAAATCCTCGGAAAGCGATTTGCGTAGTTCATCAATATCCGGCACCTCGCCTGGCGCTTGCGCCTTCGCAGACTCGGTCGGCAAAATACCCCTGGACCCCGCCGGGGCTTCGGGCACTCCCACATGTGCACCCGCAGATGGCTGATGGGTATATTCGCTTTTATCTAAAATAGATCCGCTGCTTCCTCCAAAATAACTTTGCTCAAGCCAATTCAACCCCCGCACTGAACCAGCCCCAACCGCCATCATCCCTAGTGCTTTATACAGAGTTTTCCGTTGCGTGCGATTTTCATGCGATTGCATAATCTTATCGTAGCGATCTGATGCCTTTTTGAAATATTCAGGAGAATACGCAGTTTGCGCCTTAAGAGTAGACTCTTCGTCTTCTTTGGCCTCTTCGTTGCGTCTCGTTAGATAGTTGCCTATTGTTGCATCGAATCCGATGCCAAAACCCATACCCAAACCAGCGCCAGCCACACCCCTTCCTAACATGTTCACAAATTTGCTCCCGGCAAAAAGCAGCATACCTGGCGTT
>CAYIFL010000029.1:0-7409 GCA_964362685.1 uncultured Candidatus Saccharibacteria bacterium | reverse complement strand
CGGGTACTTTTACAAAAAAGCCAGCACAAAAAATTGATGAGCATATAGTAAAGCAGAATAAACAAAACATAGTTATAGAGAAACCAACATCTACTGCGCTAATATATAAAGCAAATGAGGTTCTGATGACCCAGCAGTTAGAAGCAAGGCAATGTTCTTTTGCGACGAGTCAGACGCCATCTCACCAAGGAGTTGTTATAAACGAAATTGCATGGATGGGTAGTGTGAGTAGCGCGAATGACGAGTGGATCGAGCTGAAAAATACTTCGAGCGCAACTCTTGATCTCAAAAATTGGCAGCTCGTTGACGAGGGCGAAAATATAAAAGTGAATTTATCAAGTCTCTCAACTACAAAAATCTCCCCCGGACAATTTTTAATTTTTGAGCGAACTGACGACGCATCTGCGCCCGGGGTTCAGGCAAGTTTTGTGTATACAGGCGCGCTATCGAATACGGGTGAGGGGTTGCGGTTATTCGATTCGCAATGCACATTAATTGATGAAGCTCTAGCGCACTCTGATTGGCCAGCTGGTGAAAGTTCTTCTCGAAAAACTATGGAGCGGAATGCGGATTTAACATGGTATACGTCGCAGAATGCCGGCGGCACGCCGAAGCGGGAAAATTCCGGAAAGCCCGTTACATCAAGCGGTGGCGGAGGCGGCGGTTCAGCTTCAGTTGCTGCATCCAATAATAATGCAGAAGTAAATACGGCACCTGCGAAATTGTTGATTACCGAAGTTCAAATTACAGGCGGCCCTGGTAAAACCGATAATGACTTTATCGAAATCTATAACCCAAACGATTTGCAAGTCAATCTCAATGGCTATCGCCTGGTAAAGCGGACAAAAACCGGCACAAGCGACACAAGCATTAAATCATGGACTGACGATGCTTTTATCTCGCCGCATGGATATTTTCTTTGGACTAACAGCACGTATGCCGATATTGGCGCAAGTCCCGATAGTAGCACATCAGCTTCTGTTTCAAATGATAATGGTATAGCGATTCGCTTCGGCAGCGAAGACACAGGTGCTAGTATAGATAGCATCGCGTGGGGAGAGGCGCAAAATGTTTTTATTGAAGGCACGGCATTTGCTACAAATCCTGGCGCTGACCAAAGCTTGCATCGAAAATTTGACGGGATGGATTACACCGATACCGGAAATAATGCCGAAGATTTTGAAATTTCGAATTGCCCGCGTCCGAAAGCAAAACCAGCAGCATGCGGCAATGCTTCAAATCAAGCGCCCAGCGCTTTTTTTGTTTTCGCGCCGCAGAATCCAAAGCCGAACGAAATAATTTTGTTCACTATTGCTTCTTCCGCAAGCGAAGTTGCAGTGAGCGCATCCAGCACCCCCGACACTTTTTACTTTTGGGATTTCGGAGATGGTTCGACTGCCTCAACGACTGAAGGCACGGTGGGTCATGCATATACTTCGACCGGAGATTTTATCGCGAGCCTCATTGCTCTTGCTAGCGATACCGCATCTTCGACTGTAACTTCGACGATTCATGTTGAGCTAAGCGCCGCAACTCATCCACTGGTGAGCGAAGTCCTTTTTAACCCAGCAGGCAGCGATACCGGCAATGAATTTATTGAGCTGTACAATCCGACAGACAGCCTTGTTGATTTAACTGGTTGGTCTTTACATATGGTAACGGGCGATTCTACAACAACAAAGTCATTGATTGCATTCGGCTCCAAACCGGAAGATAGCGCGACGATAAAAAGCAAGGGATTTAATTTGATCGGTTTTGACGGCTATAGAGGCTTGGTTCAAGCTGATTCGATTCGGTCTGCGTCACTTCCCAATACCACAAGCACAATTTATTTATTTGATGCGAGAGATGCGTTGGTTGACTCTCTTGTATATGGAGCGGAGATTCTGGAAGGAAAAAGTTTAGAGCGAAAAAGTTTCGACGGCGTTCTGTGCATCGGGGCAACGGGCGCCGGAGAATTTTTAGGCAACGGATGTGATACGGACACCCAATCTGATTTTGAAATTCGTGATGCGCCTTATCCGCAAAATGCCAAGAGCTTGCCGGAGCCGCGTATGGCGCCGAGCTCGCCGGCTGATTTTCAAGTGAGCTATGCGTCGAGTTCATTTAATCTGCATTTCGATTGGAAGCCATCGATCGATAGTGAGGGAGTAACGACAACGGTTGTCTATGAGCTCAAAAATGCCGCAAGCGGCGAATCACTCTTCAAGGGCAGTAGCATAGAGGCATTTGACAAGCGTATCGAAGAAGTCGGGCGCGAATACGCTTTTTCGCTTCAAGCCTTTGATCGCGACGGGTTATATTCTGAATTTGCGCAAGCTTCGATTACGGCTCCGAGTATTCTTGATTCACTAGTTTTTTCCAGTGAAACACCATCCAGTACTGATTATTTTATTGAGCCGCATTTCACTCACTACCCGTTTGTGCCGGACATTTTCGGCATGGGCCAGTGGCGCATTTTGATTTTTTATTTGAATAGCGATCCTGCGGAAGAGGTGAATATAGGCGAGGGATCGAGCTTGGAGCCCGCCCTTACAGAGCACACTCTTCCTCTCCAGTATTTTCGGTGCACCGGATCTTTTTCCCAAGGATTTTCGCTTATTCTGCCTGACGGCTGGTTTAGCTGTGGGGTTCGTGGCGGTGCACAAAATAACGCGTTTGATTTTAGCCGCATTGGCGCAGGAAGCGTAAAGGTTCAAGTTGATGCAGCGAAACTTGGCAGAGAGTTAACCACAAACGATTACATTACAATCGGGTATTATGATTTGTTCGACTGGGCAATCGGCCGCGGGTATAATTTCAAACTCGCGGCAAAGGATTTCACAAAATACTTTTTTACGGAATCGAGCGATGTGCCCATAGGTGAATAGAGATGGTTTTGACAGCGCGTGCCTTACGTGCTACTTTACTCTTAGCAAATTTATAACCCGGGAGGGAAATATGGGCGTTGAAATCGGCTCTTGAACGTTCGGTCTCGAGGCAACCTCGCGGCAGGATACCTATATAAAGGAGGAGCACAGTGGGACTCAAACGGGCCGGACTCTGGACGTATCGCGTACAATGTAATTCTTGTTCAAACCGGACAGACCTCTGTTTTGGCGAAAACCGCGCGCGGGTCTACGCAATCGGATTGGGGTGGCGTGAATGGATGGACAAGACGTGGAGCTGTCCGGATTGCAAGAAGCTGAAATTTGATGCTGCTCAATCTTCGGCTTCTCCTGCATCAAAACCCTCGCCAGCCGAGGAGGAGATGGCAGAGCTCTACTATCTGCATCGGGACGGAAGTCCTCCATAGCATTAGGAAGGGAGGTTTTTCATGAAGTGCATGAGAACGTGGATCGTGGCTACCAGTCTCTTCATCGCGGGTACGGCTTTTGGTGCCGAAGTCCCGCAGCCCGAAAAGGGCAAGGAGGTGGAGGCGAAGAAGGAGTCGGCAAGGCCGACTCTCTCGGATGAGCAGGTCAAGGCCTTGAAGGCCCTCGGTCTCTCGACCGAGAAGTTCATGAAATTCGGCGTTCGGAAGGATGCCGAAAACAAGGAGGAGAAGCGATGAAGAAGATTCTGGCTATTGTTCTGATTCTGACCGCGGTCCTCGCGGTTGGAACGTTGGTCCACTCGGCAGAGTACGACGCCGAGCGCGTGGCGCAGGCCACCGGAGAGCAGCTCAAGGAGTACCGCGGAAACATCTTCTTCGCCAAGTGCGCGAAGGAGAAGGAGGGGGTCCAGTTCAACGGCTCGTTCCGTGCTGACCCAATGTCCGAGGCCATTACATATTTGGATCTCAATCAGGTGGTGGTCGTGGACGTGGCTCGGGGGGACGCGCCTTTGCCCGGGTTTCCATACCCGGAGGAGGGCGAGGTCTGCTCGTTTAACCTGTCGCTCTCGGCTTTGGGCCGGGATGGCAGGTTTTTGGCCTCGGGCTACTTCTTTGTCGGGACCTTGGCCTTGGGCCAACCCATTGCCATGACTTTGGAGGTGGCGAACGTGCCGGAGTTCGTTCGGTACGATTTGCCATCTGGGTACGACCCGGAGAAAATCCGGCTCGTGCTCTACCAGAATGGCGTCCGACAAGGGTCTGTTCCGTACAACTGGGACTTGCGTGGATTCCAGATATACATGAACCCGCTCATTCCCGGAATGTACGACATCACGGATCTTACATCCGGCGTGGAGCTGGTGCGGGGTCAGGCCATTGACTCGCTTAGGCCCGGCGGCACCGAAAATCGGTATTCCTCGTTGAATGTCCGGCTTCCGGCCGGGGTCCAGGTCGTGAGCCTAGGTAGCTTTTCTTTCATCGAGGGCGTGCGGTTCTCCGGCAAGGTGGACCGGTGCCCGGACGGATCCGATGTCTGTGAGAAGAAGATCTCGGTTCCGGCCCAGGTTTTCGTCGTGGATTTGAACGGCGACGGGCTCGCGATCTGGACAGACAACTTGGATAATCCTCGCATTGAGGCGAGGCGCTGGGTGGAACGCGGCGCGATGCCCTTAGTCGGCGCCGCGAACGACCGGTACCTCGAGGTACTGAAGGGCGAGACCCGATTTGTCATCACTGTGACTGGGGCCCACCAACTCCGTGGGTTCAACATCTACCTCCAGCGAATTTCACTGGGAGGCGGAGGCGGTAAAGGCTAAGTACATCTTGTGGCCTGTGGGACGAGCGCTCGCGCGTTTCGTCCCGCAGGCCCTTTTTTTATTTGCAATTTCCTTTATTATTTTTCGTATGATTGTGGTATTACATAACATACGGAGTTTGCATAATGCCGGTTCGATCTTTAGGACTGCGGATGCGGTAGGAATCGAAAAAATATATCTCTGCGGCATCACACCTGCGCCTATTGATCGGTTTGACACGCCTCGCGGGCAGTTTGTTAAAGTTTCTTTGGGCGCGGAGAAAAATGTAGTGTGGGAAAAAGTTTCTTCAGCACCAGCGCTTCTTAAAAAACTAAAAAAAGACGGCTACACAATTTTTGCGATTGAGCAGGATAAACATGCAGTTCCGTACTATGGGGTAAAATTAAAGGGTACTTTCCCGAGAGAAAGTGGAATAGCGTTGGTTTTAGGAAATGAAATTAAAGGATTGCCGAGTTCGATTCTAAGGCACGCAGACAAGATTTTGGAAATTCCGATGGTCGGGAAAATGGTGCGGCACGCCGACCATCCCAAGCATCTTCGCCGGGAGATTCGTACCAAGGAGTCGCTGAATGTCGGTGTCGCGTTTGGAGTCGTAGTTTTTCACCTTATAAACTCGCGACCTGTGACTCGCGACTTATAACTAACTATCATGCGCTTTTCTTACATACTACTCATAATCGGCGCCGCTGCGGTTCTACTAGCGTACGCATTTATCTATATTGTAGTCCGTTATTATCCTTTTGAATCAACCCCGCTTTACAAGTTGACTGCTCCAAAAGAATATAAAACAGTCCAAATCGGCTCGCAGTCTTTCAAACTTGAGCTCGCAACCACAACTCTCGCAAAGGCAAAAGGTCTTGGATATCGGGATAGCATGCCGGAGAATGAGGGAATGCTTTTTCTTTTTAATGCGCTAGGGAAGCATAGCTTTTGGATGAAGGGGATGCGTTTTCCGCTTGATATTATTTGGCTTAACAAGAATAAAATTGTTTTTATGGAGGAAAACGTGCCGCCACCCTCAAGCCCAATTCCGCCTTCGTATGCGCCAAGTAGAGATGCGGATGCGGTTATTGAGCTGAATGCCGGGATGGCAAAAAAACTCGATGTGCATATTGGCGATACCATTAAATTTTGATAGAATGTCCATATGAAAATAGCAATCAATGGTTTTGGGCGAATAGGCAGATTATTTTTCCGCCAAGCGTTTGGAAGCAAAGAAATTGACATTGTTGCCATAAACGATCTGGGTAATCCGGAAAATTTGGCATATCTTCTGAAATACGACACGACATATGGCAGGTATGACAAAGAGGTGAAAAGCGAAGCAGGCAGTTTAGTGGTTGGCGGGAAGAAAATAAAATTTATCCAAGAGAAAGAACCGACGAAATTGCCCTGGAAAGATTTGAAAATTGATGTGGTGGTTGAATCAACCGGCGTTTTTGAATCATTCGAAAAAGCAAAAGTGCATTTGGATGCCGGAGCAAAACGTGTGGTTTTAACTGCGCCTGCAAAAGATGCGGACGGCGTTTTGGGCAAAACGATATTAATGGGCATTAACGAAAAAGGACTTGAGACCGTTCAGCTCTCTTCAAACGCTTCCTGTACCACCAATGCATCATCGCCCGTAATCGCGATTATGGCAGAGAACCCCGGGATCAAAAAAGCGATTTTAAATACAGTGCATGCCTATACCGCAACGCAGTCCATCGTTGATTCACCCGCAAAGGGAGAGGATTTCAGGCGCGGCAGAGCCGGAGCACACAATATCTCGCCTTCAACAACAGGCGCCGCGATTGCCGTGACGCGCGCCCTGCCGGAACTTGAAGGAAAATTCGACGGCATCGCCATGCGCGTGCCGGTTATAACCGGATCCATAGCGGACATTACGTTTGTTTCAAAAAGAAAAACGTCAGTAGAAGAGATTAACGAGATTTTCAAAAAAGCAGAGAAAGATCCGCGCTGGCAAGGGATTCTAAAAACAACCGAGGATCAATTGGTCTCATCGGACATCGTGGGCGAACCCTATGGCGCGATTGTGGACCTAAAATTCACTAAAGTCATTGACGGCGATTTAGTAAAAGTTTTAAGCTGGTACGATAATGAGTGGGGGTATGTGTCCACTTTGGTCAGACACGTCGTGAGTGTTGGGAAATTATTATGAAAATTCTAGGTTATATTATTAGATAAGCATCAATTTTCAATCAATGGATTAATGCAATAATGTTTCAATTATGTTTGAAAATTAAAGCATTGAAAATTCATTGGAAATTGCAAATTGAGAATTGGGAATTTAACGTATATGGGCGATCTCGTTTTACTAAAAAATTTTGGAACGGTAAATGAAGCAGAGATGGCGCAGGATCGGCTCGAACAAGCTGGGATTCATTCTGTGGTTCAGCCCGGTGCAGCGCCGCTTGGGGCATCTGCGTCTGCCGAGCTTTTTGTTTTACAGGATGATTTGGAGAAAGCAAAAGAAATAATCACTTGACCGATGCGAAACTACGAATGACGCGAATCTACAAATGCGCATACTTTATGGAAAGTATAAATTATTCGAGCAGTAACAAACCAAGCATAAGCGGATCATCTCTGCCGCCTACGCCTCCTTTAAATCCAACACCGCCGCAGGATAGTGCTCCAGCGCCGGCTCCGCAGCCCGGCTCCGGCGAGCCAAAACTTCCTGGGCCGGTCGCGCTTTTGAAATCCGCGATTGCTTTGTCGCAAAAGAATTTTTGGCAGTTGGCTGGTATATTGGTCTTGCCATTTTTAATATCTGC
>CAYIFL010000028.1:0-7633 GCA_964362685.1 uncultured Candidatus Saccharibacteria bacterium | reverse complement strand
GAGCCATCGGACGAGAGTGCAGGCGGCGATGGGCCGCTGGAGCACATCGACAGCCGGGGCCGTCAGGGGCATAGGCGGGGTTATTTCTCCTCCACTCCCCTTGCCGCTTTTCGATACGCGCAAAAATCGCAGTGTTGCCCTGATTCCGGAATAGTATCTGCCATGAGGCACGCATGCAGATCATAAATCGCTTGTTCCACCCACTCGTCCTTTCCCTCGTACGGCAATATCGTTATTTTAAACTCAAGTTTTCCGTCAAATGCTTCTTTATCCGCATCACCATTGCAATACACAAAATATCCCATATTGAGAACCTCAAATCCATTGCGCCTGAAAAGCCATTGATACATCTCCATCTGCCGCTTGTACCCAATCTGCCACTCCGCATCAAGATTCACCTCGCTTGTTTTTGAGGTTGCTTTGTAATCAACAATAATAAGTTTTCCTTGAGGTGTTACCCAAATATCATCAATGCCTCCGGTAATAAGCAAATTGGTCGGCCCGTGCACATACTGGATGCCGCCGCCCAAAGCATCCCGCCATAGATCCATATTTTCATGCTCGAACGGCACCGCATCAATGCCATACTGCGCCATCAACGGATGCGCACTCTTCTTCGCGCGATGGATATCAAATTCTTTTTTAAGCAACCGGTCAACTGCGGAATTCAAAGAAAAAGGAGGGCCCTGCGGCTGGCCAACGCCCAAGCGCCGATCTAAATAAAAACAGCGCGGACAATTCAAAAATAAGTCAATCTTCGAACGGCTTATTTTGTAGGGAATCGATGACGTCGGATCAAAAATATTTCGTGTGCGTTTTGGCGTGTAAAAAGAAGGCATGTCACAATATTGTAGCATCAAACTGGATAAAAAGAAATAAAAAAACGACCGTTAGAGAGTCCCGACGTATCGTGACTCTTTGTTGTGTTTCCGAATTTATTCTATATTCTCGCTGCCGTCTCCTAAATCTTCTTCGGCGTCTTTATGCATTTCTTCCTGCATTCCCTCATGCTTGCCATCCGTACAGCTGCATTCCTGAAGAGGCTCTCCATGCTTTACGCAATCTTCTGCATTGCACACTCCTGGCGTGTCCGAAACTCCCTTGCATCCGCCGGTGCAAATATAATGGGCCATAGTTTTTTATAGCAAAAACTTCCTTTTCGACTTTTGGTATTCCCTCATCGTATCCTACGTAGCCGCATTATGGAAGCTGTCCAAGCAGCGCCTTAAAAGAATTCAGTTGGTCCAAGAGCTGCCGGAGCGTACTTTCCATTTGACTTACCATCACTCGAAGTTTAGCCACAACTTCCGGCGAAGGCGTAATGGTTCCGCTCACGCTAAACGTGTTATCGCTCGTATCAATGGTATTATATTGCGGAAATGCGATTGCGCTATTGCTCCGCACTCCTCCCTGTGTCTGCATCAAGGGACAAGGATAGGGGATATTGTTTGCTTTACCTGACCGCATCTCCAGTCCCATAATGCACGGCACGTCAGCGCCGAGAGTCAAGCGAATCCGAAAATCGCTTCCATTAGGAACATCCGATGGAATCTGCAAGGTGAATTGGGAATCATATAGATTTGTTGTCCCTAAATTCATACTGAATGAGGGATTCGAGTCACGCACTAGATCAATCGAAACATACGGGAAAAAAGGATAGATGGAGGGGCGTGTTGGCTCCGGATAAATGACGCCGGGCTGGGCAATGCCAGTACCCGAACTTGCACCTGCGCTCCCGCTCCCGCTTGCATTTGGGCTCGTTGAACCGCCGCCGCTTTCAATGCCAACCGGACTAATCATCACTTTCCATAAAACCGTGTGTGCCTGCCCCCGATCCCAATTTTCTCCGCCATTCGGAGAGATGATTGAAATTTGCGTATTGGTCGGGAATAAAATTGCCTGCGTTTGCGCATCAACGATACCTGTTTGCGGCAAGCCGTATTTTGCCTGCAAGCGCTTTACTGCCGCAGCAGTCAAGGGCCCAAAATTCCCGGTCACGAACCCCTGCGGATATATAGAAGGGTCGCTTTTCAAAATTTGCTGGAGATAGGTAACATTTTCGCCCATATCCCCTGTTTTAAGCGGTTGCGAAAAAACCGCGCTTGGCGCTGGCGCGGTTTGCGCAAAAAGGAGAGCCGGCAGGGCAAAAAGTATTGCTGGTATTATATATAGTGCTTGTTTCATACACAGAGTACAGCTACACGTAGCAGTTATACTAGTAAACGATATACTTTACCTTTTATTACAGAAGAATAAAAAACAGCCTGTTCTTCGTCTCGGAAGAACAGGCCGCGTAAGAATCCCTACGCTACGCGTACTGCAAAACGGGCTACGCGCCTCGGGCGATACACTGGATTTCAGCAGCCACGTCGGTTCGGTCGCTGCTTGAAATCACGACCCCTTCTTCCATCAAAAAATAGGTGTAGGAGCCGTCACGATCAACTGTATACTCCTTGTTATCGATCGCAAGAATAGCCCTTGCTCCGATAGGGACCGACTCAAGAAGGGCAAGTATCTCATACGCGGTTTCTTCCCCTGTAATCAGATGTTTATTCGACATCATCAGGATACCCTCCTTTGCGGCGCGAAAGTAACCAGTTCTGTGTGAAGCCAATGTGCCATCGTGCGACTATTACTCATTATACGAAAGACGGCACGACCTTCCACTCTTACCTCAAAGCGGTCATTGCCGGTGTGGAGACCAAAAAGGCCTCCTTCTGCCCAACCATACGCTCGAAACCACCGATTGGGATACGTTTCAAACACTCACTTATTCGCTTAATCTCCGTATCGTTTCGAAGATACATTTTCTTCCCCCTTATCTTGATCTGTTGTTTTTGGGGTTCAATCAAGGCGTGCTGTTTTTACTTATACCAGCAAACTACTTTTGTGTCAAATTTTGGCGTACGGAATACATTCTATAACCGCCTTTTTACTTTTCGTATTGTTTCGATTATATAATTTATCCAATACATGTTTCTTAGAATTAAATCCTGCGTCGGAAGGTATTCTTCCGCGAAACCGCCGAAACCTTTTTTGAATAACGATAGCCCTGCCCATGGATGATGCGGTTCCGTATCGGACGAAATCCCCCAAAAATTGTAATAATGCAATCCGCGTTTTTTTGCTTCTTTAATAATTTCCCATTGTAAAAGATACGGCGCGCCGATTTTGGGATAGGCACTCGAGGATGCGCCTTGATGATAAAACGCGGAAGCCGCGTAAAAAATAATCATTGCGCCAGCGATATATTCGCCGTTATACTTCGCGAGAAAAATTTCAATTTGATCATCTTTTTGAAATGCCTCAAGCTCCTGTTTTAAATACTCCCTTGAAAACGCGTGAAAATGCTGACGATCCGCAGTTGATCCATAAAGTTTTAAAAAAGTTTCAAAATGTTCCGGTGAGGTGCCATGCACAACCTCCACCCCCTCGCGCTCTGCCTTCTTTATTTCGTAGCGCGTTGTTTTACGCATATTTTTCAAAAGCTCTTCTTCGCTTGGCGTTACGTCCAGTAACCACATCAGTTCCGCGTGCATATGCATCGGCGCCTGCCGAAATCCTAGATCTCGAAATGCCTTTTCATTCTCCGGAGTTTTAAGTACAATTGGACTAATTCGTATAAAGCTACATCTCTCTTCCCCTGCTACGCCTTTCAGAAAATGTATAAACCCCTCGAGTAATTCGTTATACGTGGAACTTATGACTTGTAACTTGTGACTTGTGACTATTCCGTGCGGCACAAACAAAAACCTACCTCGCTTCGCGGAAATCTTAATCACCAGCGCCACCCCAAGCAATATATGTTCTATGCTTCTTGTTTCATGCTCCATTGCGTAGATACCAATCCTCCACACCTTATCCCCCATCGCGCGATTAAACTCTCCCCACTGCCACGACTCTAAAAAAGTGTGCGGCTTCGCACTCTCTACAAAATCCTCCCATATTTTTTTATCGGCAATTTCCTTAACTTCAAGCATAAAACCTATGGTTACTTTAAAAAATCAGCAACAAATTTTGCCACTCTCCAGGCGTCGGTGCCGGTCGTATTCGGGCTCGTGGGCAAGGTAATAACGCGAGGGGCGACTTTTTCCGCAACCGGACAAGATCCTTCGGCATACTGGAGTTTTTTCAAATCCGTTCCTTTTGGGCCTATGACCTTTTTAGCAGGCCAATTTTCCAGATACATCCCCTCTTTTTTCCGGCCAGTGCCAATCAGCGCATATGCCGCATCTCCATCTGCTGCTTGTATGGGAAAATTCAGAAAAACCGGTTTTGCCCCATCCGCTATGCTAGGCAAAAGAATATGCTCATGCGCAACTAAATCTCTTTGATATATGCGGCTGAGTTTTATGCGATGCTCGTTAAACTGCTCTAACTTCTTTAGCTGGTTCAAACCCAGGATCGCCAAGGCATTCGGCATTCGTGACGGACCAAAACCGGGGTGTCCGCCGCTTTTTTCCTCCGAATAGACACTCAAAGAAATAAGCTTGAGCTTGCGCGCAAGAACCACAAGCACCTTGCCTAAACTAAAAATATTATAAAGCGGCTTTGCAAAAGCCAAAAAAACCGGATGGAATAATTGCTCAAAAATCCAGAATCGCGAGGGCAATTCGCACTCCTCATAAAATTGCCCAAGCTTTTTCCCAATTTCAGGGTTATTGGTTATGGCCGCGCCGGCAAAAACCGCTGAAATGATTTTATATCTTCCAAAGCTGAAGAAAGCGGCATCACCAAAAGTGCCGACATACTGATCGTTGTACTCCGCGCCTAACGCATGCGCCACATCCTCAATCACGATCAACTTATGTTTTTTTGCAATCGCAAGTAATGCATCGAGATATGCTGGTAAGCCAAACGTATGCTGAATAATCAATGCTTTGCTCCGCGGCGTAATTTTTTTCTCCAAATCAACCGGAGACATATTGTAGGTATCCTCCTTAATATCAACATAAACCGGCTTGGCGCCTACCCATAAAATGGGGTTTATCGCAGCAGTGCAGGTAAGTGCCTGAACCAACACTTCATCTCCTTCCGCCAAAGGCAGCGAGCGTAAAATGGCATAGAGCGAGGTGCGCCCCGAATCAAATGCAAAAACATATTTTGCACCGATATAGTTTTGAAATGCATCAGTAAATTTTTCCCGAAATGACCCGTGGATCCATCTCCATGGTTGGAATAACAACGTAAAAGCAAGCCAAACATCATCGATTTTTGCATTCGGCGAAACAGAAACAAAAATTGGTTTTTTGAGTAGCTTCATAGTGTGTCAAAGCTTGCTTCATCGGGAAATAATAATTGAAAGGGATACCCATCGTTCCCGATTTCCAAGGTACCGCAGCCGATCTCTTTCAAAAACACTATCATCTCTTTTACGATTTTTTCTTTATCCATTCCCTTACCCTTATACTCTATTTCGATTGTTTCTTTAAGCCCCTTGACTGCATCAATCGCAATTTCAAAGTCGTTATACATCCATATTTGTCTTTTTTTATCAACGGCTACGACGCGCTTAAAATTCAAGGCAGCAAATATATTTCTCATCGCTTCAATGTTCTCTACAGGCGATTCGAATTCATCAGCCCAGTGCAAACTTTTTCCGTTTTCATCATAGTGCCAATTTTTGTAATTAATCGAATAGGCGCCGCCCGCATCCCGCAAACGCAACCATTCACGCAAAGGCCGTTCCTTTAAAAAATCCCTGTGCGGCGGCACAAAGTACTCATCAACTTGATGATGCTCGGAAACGAATTTCCCGTTTTGTTTTAGAAATTCGGTAAGCGGTTTAACTTTTTCCGGACGAACCTGAATTTCAATTTCGATCATACTCATGGTTTTTTAATTTTTGGACTGGCGTTTCGCTTACATACGCAACAACTTCTGCCGGCAATCTGCCCTCAAGTAGGACAGCCGTATCTTTAGTAATTTTTTTATCAAGAATCCCCTGAATCGCCTCCGGATTGTTTTCGAAGACAACCTTGTCCCCTGCTTCTTGTTTTAAAATCGAAAAATAATCATAGGTTGTGATAATCGCCAAATCGCACGCATCATGAATCTTATGCCCAATTTTCTCGTGTACTGCAACCGCGGCACTGCCCAATTCAATCAAGGTCGGCATAATCGCGATTTTATTGCGCTCCGGCAGGGATGCTAAAAAATCAAGCGCAGCCAAAACGCCATCCGGATTCGCGCTATAGGTATCGTTAATAACCGTTGCTCCGCGCCTGCCCACATATTGCGCCCCAACCATATGCGTGAAATCCAGGGAACGGATAATTTCGTCAATCTCATGGCTCGCCATGCCTAAATATTTCGCCATTTGAACCGCACCGCTCAAATTGACTTCATAATGCGGCGGCAATTTTTTGGTCAGAGGGAAAGTGCTTTTCCGATAAATAATCCCCTTTCCTTTCCATTTTTCGGCAAGCTCCAGGGCAATTTTATTTTCTCCGTTAAAAACCGCAACCCCGTCTTTCGGCAGGCTTTCAATCAATTCATACTTTGCTTTTTTGGTGTTCTCAAGCGACCCAAAAAGCGCCAAGTGCTGTTCAGAGACACCGGTCAAGATGCCGATCTTTGGCTTCACCACCCTGCAAATATTTTTGATTTCGCCCTTGCGATACGCACCCATCTCCACGATAAAAATTTCGGTATCAGGTGCAAGGCCTTGAAGCACAAAATTGAAAACGCCGATTTCCGAATTGATATTGCCCGGGGTTTTAACCACTTTAAATTTTCGCTCTAAAATTGCGGCTAAAAATTCTTTAGTGGAAGTTTTGCCGTAGCTGCCGGTAATGCCGATCGTTATAAGCTTGGGCATCGTGCGGATTTTTGCCGCTGCGCGCGCGCCTGCTCGTTGCCGCACCATATACGTCGGCAATGTAAAAAGCACCACCACTATATAGATAAGCACCGGAAGCAAAAGATACAACAAAAGATAGAAAAACAAAAGGGAGATAAAAAGATAATCCGAATTAAACGGCGTAATCAAGGCAATAATCTCGATCAGAAGAAAAGAGGTCAGCGCTATGCCAATTGCTTTAGCGGTCCACTTTGGTTTTTGCAATTTTTTTCCTCCAGCGCCAATCCAAAAACGAAGCAGTTTTTGAGGATTGCCGTATTCGGTTAAAAAACGGTCAAGCCGATATTCTTTAATCTGCCAGACCCAAGTCCAAAACACAATTGACTTAATAAAAGCGCCGCTCGCAACCGCGAAAATAAGTATCGTGAAAAGTTCCTTCATACTCCATGTTTTGCGATAAAAGAAAGCACCACATCCGCAAACTGCTGTGGATCTTCTTTATGCGCGCTGTGTCCTTTTCCTTCTAAGACAATGTACTCGGCATTTTTAATAGCGCTCTTCATCGTATCCGCGTCGCGAAGCGGCGTAATGGTATCCTTACTTCCCCAGAGTATAAGGGTCGGCACTCGTATAGACGGCAAAAGATCCCGGAGATCCTCCTGTATAACAGAACGCATCGTCTCCCGCATAACGCCTTGCGCGTGATAATAATCGTGATTCCCGGAAAGTGCGTATAACAATTTCCGCATAAGGTTAGTAAGGTTGCGTAAAAGCGGAAAGGAAAAAAGAGCGCCGCCGATTTTAGCAACGGCAAAAAGAAAACCTTGCCAT